>CALVVD010000081.1 GCA_944363745.1 uncultured Bacilli bacterium
CTCATAAGAATCGATTTCTATCTTAAAGTCTTTCGACTTTTTATCCATCTGGGGCGGTATAAGGGGATCGAACCCTTGCATACTGGTGCCACAAACCAGCGTGTTAACCACTTCACCAATACCGCCATCTGAAATACATTAATATTATAACGTGTAACTCTAAAAGACGCAAGCTTTTTTTTACAAAAAAACTAACCTAAAAACTTAAGTTAGTCTTAAACTCCTACTTCTACTAGAACACTATTAACAATAGTATCAATAAAAGTAAGTCTATTACTCATAATTTCATTTTTAATAACATCATAATTTTTCTTAATTAAATTAATTAATTCTTCCATTCTAGGAAGTAATTTAGTCTTCTTAGATAATTCTTTTACAACTATCTCTAAATTAGTTAATCTACTATATTTACCAAACTTATCACTCTTAATAAACTTATTATATAAATTAGTAAAAGATACTATATCTATATTATTAAATCTCTTATCTTCAATTAACTTTAAAGTTGTACATAAATTATCTGTTTTAATAGCAATATCTAAAGCAGTTTTTCCTTCATTATTTCTAATATTAGGATTTACCTCTTTATTTCTTTTTAATTTCTTAATAATAGATGCAACATGAAGATAATCTTTAGATGATAATAAATGAACTAGCGTATTACCATCTTTATTTTGATGATTAATATCATATTCACTATTATTAATATGTTTTTCTACTAAATCATACTGTTTTATCTTTAGTAACTTCATTAATACAGTATTACCATCCTCATCTACTTCATTTAAACTTACTATTTTAGACTTAAGTAATTTATCAACTAAATCCATATGTCCTTCTTTAATAAGTTCGAATACCAGGGATGGATCTTCTTCACAAGCTTTACGTGCTTGTCCTTCATCGTAAAACATTTAAAACACCTCTTCTTTTTTACGTGAGGTCTTTATTATACCATACACGCCTATGTTTTGTCAATTTCACTACACTTATAGTATGGTACAGTTTTCTTAAAATATACATTTTTTATTTACCATACTTTTTATTAAATTTTTCTATCTGTGATAACCTATGTTTTGTTTTAGTCAAAGTTTTAGAGGTTTCTAAACATTGCTTTGATTCTCTTTTAAATAATTCCACATTTCTAATTGTTTCATAATTAATAGTTCTTTCCTTTAATAAATCAAATGTTGATTCACTTAAAATAATATCTTGTTCTCCGAAATATAAATGTTTTATCACTGAATTGGCAATATATCCTTTGTTAAAATATATATCCAACTCTAAAGCGCTAGGCATTAGTTGATTTATTGCTGATAATGTTGGAAGTGTAATATTTAAAGTTCCACTTTTCATCTCTGTCGAAAATTTATGTGAATGTCCATGCAATATTATTGGTGCATCAGTTTGACGCATTGTTCCGGCTTCTATATGATGATATAAATGAATCTTATCATTTTTTATATTGATACCAGTATTATTATAACCACCGATTACAATATCATGCCTAAAATTATTACACATTTCTATTATATCTAAAGATGATGTATTAAATGCACTTATATCATGATCACCAGCAACACTAAATGTTAAAATACTTTTATCATAAGGATAATTGTTTATAAAATATTCTATCTGTTGATATAAATCAGATATCTTTTGTGTTCCTTGAGTATAAGCACCATCTATGAGATCTCCACCACACAAAATAATATTTATACCATTTTTAACACAATAATTATATGCTCTATTAACTAAATCAAGCCTTTCTAACTCATTTCCAAAATGTAAATCAGATATAAGTAATAATTTCATATTATTTTCATTAGTATCTGTAATAATAGTTTTATCTTGACTAAAACCTTTATAATTTTTTAAATCAGACATTGTTAATATATTTCTATATTTTATGGAACCATCAGAATAATACTTTCTTGAGTAACTTAAACCTTTATTTTTTAATTTTAATAATTCTTCATATAATTGATTTGAGCTAATGTTAAGTATTTCACATATTTCTCGATTGTTTTTCCCATCTTTTAATAATTGTAATAAGTTTGATGTGTAGTCAACAATCTCTATTTTTGAATTTTCTAATATTTTATCCTTATTTTCGTTTTTTATAGATTCTTCTTCTCTTTGAATATCAGTACCCTTTGATAATAATCTTTTCATTTTAGGAATTAAGATTCCATAAAATTTTTCACTATATTCTTTACTCCAAATACTACTAGTCTTTGGAATATGTAAATTATCTCCATATCTAGCCCTTATTACTAATTTTTCATCTAATGATAGACTATAAATTATATTATCAATTTCTTGTTCAGAATAATCACTAAAATATTCATAAATTGTTTGTAATCTTCTTCCCATAATGTCCCCCTTGTTATCAATAAAATATTTCTTAAAGTGAATTACTTTATGACCATCACTTTGAATGCTGTATATAATATCATATTTTTATGAAAAAGTCAAATTATTAAATTATATTCATTAAACATTTTATCATGTCAAATTGTCTAAAGATTATGAAAAATATATACTTTTTTTTATATTCTTAAAGTAATTCACTTTAAGAATAACATTAATAGCTAGTTATAATAACTAGCTATTCTTTAATAAATAGTGGTTTTAACTGATTCATCATAACTACCTTATTATCATAATTAGGATGAACATATCTATCTAAAGTTATTTTTACATTAGAATGTCCTAATATCTCACTTAAAGTTTTTGGATCACAACCATTTTCAATACACCGTGTTGCAAATGTATGTCTTAATGCATGAAAATTATATGAATACATATTAATTTTTTTCAGGATTTTCTTATATTTATTAAAAAAAGTTCTTGTTTCAATAAATTTTTCATTGCCTGATATTAAAAATGTATTAAGAGTAATATTTAAGCTTAACTTTTCTAACATCGGAAGTATAAAATCTGGTATAGGTATCTCTCGAATTGAAGTTAAAGATTTAGGCTCATCAATTATAATTATTGTTTTTTTCTTAGACATCACATCTGGATTCTTTATTCTTACTAAAGTTTTTTTTATATAAATTTTTTTATTTTTCAAATCAATATTTTTCCATTGCAAAGCACATAATTCACCAATTCTAAGACCAGTATATAAACAGAAATAAATTCCAAAAGAAATAGTATCCATATTATTTAGCAATTCTTTTTCTAATAGTTTTTGCTCATCTTTTTTCAATATTTGAATTTCATTTTTAGGTACTTTTGGCATTGTAATTTTTAAATTAATACCTCCATCTTTTAATATTTGTTGTAATATTATCAAAATATCTTTTACACTTTTTGGTGATAATCCTCCATTAAGTAAATCAATAGTAAATTTATTAATTATTTCCAAAGAAATATCTTTTCTTTTCATTTTCGCAAACTTTGGTATTATTTTAGAATTAATAGTATAAATATAATTAGAATAAGTAGACTTCTTATTTTTAATTTTTGAATTATTAAGCCATAAATTTATATAATAACCAATATAAGATTTATCGAATATTAATAAGTCCTTCTTTAACATTAAGTCTTTCATTTTATTTTTATAATTATAAATAACCTCTTTTTCATCACTACCATATACAGATTTATAATTAGATGTACCATCTTCTTTATATCCATAATGATATCTAATTTCGTATTTTCCATCCTTTCTTACATAAATATTTTCAAAATTTTCCTTCATATAATTTCTCCTTTCATATAATATAATAACTTTATTTTAAAATAAATTAATTAAAGTAAAAGAAAATCATTATGTTTTAAAACAAAATAAAATGCCATCCTATTAAGAAGGCATTTTTTAATTTGATTTAATTTTTAATCTATTTCTTAGGAGTAATTACGTCTTTTCCTCCCATATAAGGTCTTAATACTTCTGGTACTGTTACACTTCCATCTTCATTATAATTATTTTCTATTACAGCGATTAGTCCACGAGGTGATGCTACTACAGTATTATTTAGAGTATGAACAAAGTATGTACCATTTTCTCCTTTAGTTCTAATACCTAATCTTCTAGCTTGAGCATCTCCTAAAGTTGAACAACTTCCTACTTCAAAGTATTTTTGTTGTCTTGGACTCCATGCTTCTACATCACATGATTTTACTTTTAAGTCAGCTAAGTCCCCACTACAACATTCTAACTGTCTAACAGGTACATTCATATTTCTAAATACTTCAACAGTATAACGCCACATTTTCTCATACCAATCCATAGAATCTTCTGGTTTACAAATTACGATCATCTCTTCCTTTTCAAATTGATGAACACGGTAAAGTCCTCTTTCCTCTAGTCCATGAGAACCTCCTTCTTTTCTAAAACAAGGAGAATATGAAGTAAGGGTTAAAGGTAGGTCTTCTTCTTTAACAATTTGTCCTTTATATCTACCTATCATAGAATGTTCACTAGTACCAATTAAATATAAATCTTCTCCTTCTATTTTATACATCATCGCTTCCATCTCAGGAAAAGACATAACTCCTGTTACTACATCACTGTGAATCATAAAAGGAGGAA
>CALVVD010000082.1 GCA_944363745.1 uncultured Bacilli bacterium
TTTGACTTTTTTAATTGCATTTAGTTTCGCACTTATATATCAACGAAAATCAGTTGCATTTACTATTGGAATTCACCAATTATTGATTAGTATATTGTTTTATAAATTCTTCTTTATATTCTAAGACTCTATCTTCTTTTATTGCCTCTCTTAACTCTTCAGTTAATTTAATTAAGAATCTAATATTATGAATAGATAAAAGTCTACCTCCTAACATTTCTTTACTATTAAGTAAATGTCTAATATAAGCTTTAGTATAGTGTTTACATGTATAACAGTCACAAGATTCTTCTATAGGAGTAAAATCTTCTTTATATTTAGCATTATTTAAATTAATTTTACCACTTCTTGTAAAAGCCTGTCCATGTCTTGCAATTCTAGTAGGTAGAACACAATCAAAGATGTCTACACCTCTAATTACTCCTTCTATTATATCAATAGGCTCTCCTACTCCCATTAAATATCTTACTTTATCTTCTGGTAAATAAGGAACAGAGTAATCTATCGCTTTATACATATCCTCTTTACTTTCTCCATCATTAGCAACCCCACCAATACTAAACCCATCAAAGTTTAGTTTTACAGTTTCTAAAGCAGAGTATTTTCTTAAGTCTTCGTAAGCTCCTCCTTGTACTATTCCAAATAAAGCTTGATTAGGATTATTATGTACACTCTTTCCTCTTTTAGCCCATCTAATAGTTCTTTCAACACTATTTTTTAAATATTCATACGAAGCACTGGCAGGAGGACATTCATCAAAACTCATAGCAATATCACTATCTAATTTATTTTGTATTTCAATAGACTTTTCAGGAGTTAAAAATAACTCTTTACCATCTATATGACTTTTAAAATGTACTCCTTCTTCAGTTATATCTTTCTTTTTATTTTTAGCAAGAGAAAACACTTGAAAGCCACCACTATCAGTTAAAATTGGTCCATCATAATTCATAAATTTATGTAGTCCCCCTGCTTTTTCTATTAAATCTGCACCAGGTCTTAACCATAAATGATAAGTATTTGCAAGAACAATTCCGGCACCTGTTTCTTTAACTTCTTCAGGACTTAATCCTTTAACAGTTGCTTTTGTTCCTACAGGCATAAACATAGGAGTTTCTACAGTCCCATAATTAGTTTTAATAGTACCTAATCTTGCTTTAGTATTTTTATCTTTCTTTATTAAGTTATATTCTATTTTCATAAAATCTATCCTTTTCTTCTTTTTTGATAAGTTAATGGATCTTTAGCAAGAGTGTCATAATCATTATTATTAATATCAAAAACAATCGCATCACATACTATTTCATTATCATAATAATTAAATTTTTCATTATTTTTTCTTCCTATAATAGCAGCTCCTAAAGAACTTGTCGATTCAATATAACTTCTAGTATCTTCTGATGATACTGCTTTAATTATAACTTCCACTCTTTTAGTTTGCACTTCTCCATTTTCAAACGTCATAATACTTACCTTACTACCTATACCAATTTTATCATCAGTTGGAGGAGTAATAATAGTAGCATTAGATAATATGTTGTTAACTTTATTTAATCTAGTATCAATCTGATGGATATTACTATAAACACTCTCTTTTCTAGGTATTTTACTATTATCTATTTCTATAATTTCTCCAGCATAATAGCCATATACTTTTTTACCATTTTTCTTACAGGTAATTCTTTCTTCTATTTTATCACCAATAATTTTATTAAATAAACGCTTGCCTACAATACTATCAGCTTTTATCTCTGTTTTAGGATCAATAAACTCTTTATCAACAATTTTATATTCTTTTATATTTCCTCTTTTATCTTTTAGTTTAATTATAGAACCTGTTATAATTTTATCTTGATATTTTTCAAAATTAACCCAAGAATTAAGAAGTCTTTTTCTTTCTTCTATTAACAACTTATACTGACTTAATGTAATAGCAGTCTTTTCTGTATCTAAATCTTCTTTTACTATTCTTTTTCTAGCATTTCTTTCAGACATAGGTCTTGAAATTAAAAAAGCAATATCATTTTTATTTTTAGTAATTATCTCTAAAACTTTACCATTAATTATTATTTCATCTTTTTTTCCTCTAATAGATACTTTATATGAAAAATTATCATTTTTATGTTTACCTCTTAACGCTTTACCAAAAGGACTATCAATTGCAATATAATTATATAAAGAGTTATCTATTCCAACTTCATTTTCTGCTAAAGTATATGTTTCCTCTTCTCCATCTTCATATTTAATTTTAAATTTTGTTCCATAATCAATAAACTCAGTCTCAGGCCTAATAACAAATTCACTTTCAGTAAGAAGAGTATATAAATATTCTAATTTTGCTCTTATATCATCTTTAATATAGTTCCTGTCATATAGATTTGTATTTTTCTCTAATTTTTCTTCTAAATCATTTATTTCATCTCTTATTATTCTAACTTGTTCTGGTATTAATATCATTATAATTCCCCCTTCACTAACGACTATGATATGATACCATATTTTTTAAATTTAGTAAAGATTATTTACTATGTTTATTTTCATTAGTATAATCATAAGTCCTAGTCTCTACAAAGATTAATCTTCTCTTAGCATCTTTTACTTTTTTAGTAAGTTCTAAAGACATTTCTTTTAGGGTTTCATCTAATAGATATGCTCTATATTTATTTTTAACAAGTTGTCTAAACTTTTCCATTTCATTTAAAGCTTCACTATAAGCAGTACCAGTATCATCATCACTAGTTAAATAGAAGTTTACAAGTTTAAGAAGTTTTAAATACTTACGATAAACTTTATTAGTAATAAATATTTTTTGAATATCTAAATTATAGATAGATACTTTAATATCATTAGATTTAATAATTAAGTCTTTACCTAAATCTAAAATACCATCAAATTCTAAAGTTTTTTCTACCATCAAATAACTATTCATAATCATTATCTCCTTCTAACAAATCAGGTCTATTCTTTTTAGTTACCTCTATTTGTCTTTCTTTTCGCCATCTATCTATCTTAGCATGATCTCCATTAACCAAAACATCAGGTACAACTAACCCTTCATAAACTCTAGGTTTAGTATAAGTTGGATAATCTAAAAGATTATCAGTAAAGGAATCACTCTCATAACTTTCTTTTCTAATAACACCATCTATAAGTCTTGTAATAGAATCTATTATAACCATAGCAGGTACTTCTCCTCCTGTTAAGATATAGTCTCCAATAGATATTTCCATATCACAGATTGTTTTAATTCTCTCATCAAAACCTTCATAATGCCCACAAATTAATATCAAGTGTTTTTCATGAGATAAATTAAAAGCGATAGACTGTTTATATAACTTACCACTAGGTGTTAATAATATCACTTTAGAATTATCAGTTTTTAAGGCTTTAACTGCATCAAATATAGGTTGACACATTAAAACCATCCCAGGTCCTCCCCCATAAGGAGTATCATCTACTTTTTTATGAGGGTCAGTACTATAATCTCTAATATTATGAATATTAATTTCTACTAAATTATTATCAACCGCCCTTTTAATAATAGATTCGCTAAATATATTATTAAACATATCAGGAAACAAGGTTAATACATCTATTTTCATAATTTCCTCCTAAATAATTCTTTTAGAGCCAATTAAAATACTTAAATTTAAAATAGCATCTTTATGTAATCTTATACCAGAAGAACTACCACAATAATCTTTTAGTAGATAAAAGTCATAATTTTGTTCAAATAAGTCTAAAGCAGTTTTAAAAACACAAGCATTTGTATCAAAGCCACAAAGATATATTTTTTCAATATTATTATCTTTTATATAATCTTTTAACTCATCTGTTAAAGAGGTATAAGTATATTTTTTTAATACTTTATAATTTTTTGAATCTATAACAAGAGAAGAGGTATATTCATTTATACATCCTTCATAATTTAAGTCTTTATAAAATCTACTTTCATAACTATTGATAAATCTTGTAAAAACAACATCATCATATAAATTACTATCTATTAACTTTTCTATTTTTGGTAAAATCTTCTTTGTATCCTCAGTTATAAAAGATTTTTGTACATCTATTACTAATAATAATTTTTTCATATACTCCTCCTAAGGAATCTTTACTAAGATTTCTTTTTTATTACTATCTATTTTCACAAAATCTTTATGATATGGTACTAATATTTCTCTATTATCTATTAATAATCTAAGTATCTTATAATTATTACCTGTCTCTTCTATATCAATAATATTACCACACTTTTTATCAGTAGTAATAACTTTATAAGTAATAAGTTCACTATCCAAAATATCTTCATCTTTAAGATTAATTTCCTCATTAGACTTATAAACCTTCTTACCCTTCAAGAACAATACATCATTTATATTATTAAAGCCTAGAAATGTAACCATATCATAGTTTTTATGAACTCTATAACTAGTTATCTTATAAGTTTTATCATCTATAATTAAATTACTTCCTATTTTAAATATTTCTTTTCTTTGTCTAGTAGTTAAATTA
>CALVVD010000083.1 GCA_944363745.1 uncultured Bacilli bacterium
TTTTTATATAATCATCTAACTCATCTTTGGTAAAAGTATCACTATATGATGCACTTTGATCGTCTTCTATTAAAGCTACTGCATAAATACGATATAATGAAGTCTCTCCTCTTTCATTTGTATATTCAATAAATTGATTATCTTTAACAAAATCTAAATAAATAAAGTCCATTAACTGCTCAAAATGACTCATTTCATCATCACCAATTATTGGATTAGATGAAACATTTCTTATATTATGAGAAACAAAGGAAGGATGATTGCTCTTTTCATCTGGAAATGAATTAGTCCAAGCAAAATCATAATCGCTTCTAAGTACATTAGTAGAATTATTAGTCTCAACTAATGGTAAATCAATATTAGTTCCTTCTACTCTTAACCAACCAACAATCTTATCACCATACTCTTTAGCATTCTCTATATTAGCACTCTCATCTTTAATAGTGTAATCACTCAGTTTTTCTTTATTAACTGCAAATAATAAAGCGATAGCGACTATAAAGATTATAATGGTAATTATTACTATAACTTTTTGTTTATTCATATTACTACTCCTTTAACTATTTAATACTATATGGATTATCTTTAGTTCCATCTCCATCTGTAACTACAACATCACTTTTTAAATAAGCTTTCCCCTTAATACCAGAACGACTATAATCATCAGCATAATCATATGACATAGTACCAATTGGATTAATAACAGCTTTTGTATTATCTGCTTTTGATGAATCTATACACCAACTTCCTACAGATGATGAATCTTTACCTTTAGCAGAGAATATATCAAAAGTAGATGGAATACCAAATCTTACTTTATATTTTTTAGTACTGTTCTTACCTAAATAAGTTATTCTTTTATTATAAATAGGAACTTCTATTTCAAGATTTGCAAATAAATCTGTATCAACATATTTAATCGCATCATTTACGACTTGATAACCTAAATTACCTTTTTCAGTAGGATTATATATCTTAGCATTATCTCCATTTTCATATCTATAACTAACTTCATCACCATTATTAGTTAGAACTCCATCCATAATTATTATAGCCATATCATCTTTAACACCAGCTATTCTCCATAAATAACCTGAATAATTAATATATTCACCAACTTCTCTTTCACTAACAGGGCTTTGTTTTCTACCACTTTTTTTATTTATAACCTGATATGGATTAGATTTAGTACCATCTCCACCATATACTTTAGTATTAGCTTTCAAAGTAACAGCAGGTCTAACATTTAATAAGTTTTTAGAATTACTAGTACTAACTCTATCAGGATAAGCAAAAGTAGTACTCATAACCCAAGGATTACCATCTTCTCCAAAATTAGAATACCATAGTAAGTTACTCATATCTAAATAACTAACTCCATTAACTAAAGATTTATTATAATCTTGCATAGCAAGAATACCAACATAATATTTTTTACTAGTTCTATCACATGTAGTCTTAGTAGCAACATCACCACTTGTCAATACATCATCACACCAACTAGTCTTAACAAGTAACTTTTTATTCTCATCTTCTAATAAATTATAGAAATAATCATTTAACCAACTACTAAGCTCACTATCATTAAATCTCTTATCACTACCAAAGTTAACATTACTTAAAGCATCATCACTAACTATAGTAATTGTTCCATCGTCATTAAGTCTTACTATTCTAAATAACATATTATTAAAAGTAATATAATTATTTTCTGCCATACCTACATAATAACCATCATTAGTATCAGCACTTATAATAGATTCTAAGCCTCTATAAACTTCTACTTCTCTAGTAACTGTTGTACTATTATTTAAAGAATCATCAATCGTATAAGTAATTTCATAAGTACCAATTGTATTAGGATCTACATTACTCTTAACATATACATCTTTAACATCCATATTACCATCAGTATCATCAACAACACTTTTAACACCAGGATCAGTAAATTCACTACCTAAGGCAATTGAAAGCTTTTTATCACCATTTAAAGTAATAACAGGACCTGTATGATCAACTAAAGATTCATAATTACCACATTTTAAATAAGTATAATAATTAATATCTCCATCTTTATTAATTACTTTAACATTAGAATTCTTAACATCACATAAAGTATTATAAGCCCCATATAAATCATCTAAATAATTTTGATTTACAAGAGTACTTAAAGGTATAGTAATAACTCTTCCCTCATCACTAGGAAGACTCTTTCTATTAACTTCATAATATCTAATACCTGCTTCTTCTAGAGTTTTCTCATTATCTTTAAACACTTTATTAGGATAAAGATATAAAAACCATACTAAAAGCAAAATAATTATTACTACCAAAACAACTATTAAAATTCTTATCAGTTTCTTTTTATCAATTTTCATTTTTATCTCCTCTTAACTTAAATGATATACATATCTTTCATCTCTAAATGTAAAGATTAAATCAACCGAACTATCTTCTTTAATATCATCAGGTAGCCTAAAATAAACATAATTACCATTATAATTATCAATAAGGGAAGTCGTTACAATTCTTTTTGTTTTAGAAGAACTATCCTCATATTTAATTTTAGCATATATAGAAGAAAAGTCAACAAAACTTTTAGCGGTAAAATCACTACTAGAAAAAGCAATTTCTAATATTTTACCTGTAGTAGGATCAAGAGTTAATTCTTTATTAGCACATCCTCTTGCATCACAAGTATAACGAGTATAAGTAGTAGTATCAGTAACTCTAGCACTATTAATAATAATACTATCATCAGTTTTAAAATTCATCTCTTCATTAAGAGAAGTTTCTTTAACTGTTTTAACATCTCTTACATCTTTAACACTTAAATTTGTTTTCTTTAAAAGAATATTATTAGTAACATCATGATAATACAAAACAAATTTATTAGTATCTAAATCTTTATCTACTTTATATACTAAAATAAAAGTAACACTATCTCCACCTTTTAAGTAACTAGTTCTATCATAACTTTTACCTAAATCTTTAAAATAATCATAAGACTTACTATCGTATTTAAATTGATTATCTTTATTCATTACTCTAAATCTATCTAAATTAATATTTCTAGAATTACTAAGATTATTTTTTACTGTAACATTTAAAACCAAATAAGAATATGTGGCTTTACTATTTATAATAGTCCCTGTACTATCTCTATCTGTTAAATAACTATTATTAACAGTAATATCATAGTAATTAGCAGTAAAAGTTTTCCCTTCACTATAAGTTCTATGTAATACTCCAAAATAATAATAAGTATAACCACTAAGAGATAAGAAAAGAATAATTATAATAGTATTACATACAAGTCTATGTTCTAAATAAACATATTTAGCATTTCTAATAAACTTTTTAAAAGTTCTTGTAATCTTATCTTTATCAAACTCAAAATTAACTTCAAACTCTTCTCTATCTTCTTCTTTTATATCAAGATACTCTTCATCATTTTTAAAACCAAATTTTTTTAAATCTATACCAAGAAATCTAATTCCTAATATTATAAAGATCACATATTGGAAAATACTTGCTAAACTAAGTAAATCACGGGCAGCCATAATAGCAGGAATACTAGAAAGTTCTGTATAACTATTAAAATAACTATTTATATAGATGATTAATCCTAACATAAAAATATATTCTAATAGTGGTATTAAATATATTTTCCAAGGCTTTTTCTTATATCTCAATAAAATCATTAAAGCAATAGATGTTATTATAATTAATACCATCGCTATAATTAATAAAGGATTAATATAGTTACTCATAGGTTCATAGTAACTATTATAACTTTCTGTTTTAATAAAATCATTAACAAAAGTAGATAAGAAAGTAATTTTATAAAAGATATAAGCAGCACATAGTATAAGGACTAAATGAATTTTTTGAAAGTATTGAATCAATAGTGCATAAGGTTTTCTTAAGACCATAAAATAACACCCCTTTACCTTAAATACAGTATAACTTAATTTTTATAATTTGAAAAGTCCTTATTAAGTGATATAATGTAAAAGAGGTGTTAGAAATGAAGAAATTAATTATATTGACATTAATAGTTATATCTACAATAATGTTTACTGGATGTAGTAATAATAATGTTATAAATGAGATAAATTTTGATGAATTAGAAGAAAAGATAGATAATAAAGATAGTTTTATCTTAGAAATAATTCAAACAGGATGTAGCCATTGTGAAGAATTTTCTCCAAGATTTAAAGCTGTATTAAAGACTAATAATTTAGAAGCTTATTCTCTTAATATATATAATTTAAATAATGAAGAAAGAGAAAAATTTAATGATTTAATAACAATAAGTGGTACTCCTACCGTAATATTCTTTGAAAAAGGAAAAGAAGAAAATAGAATATCAGGAGCTGTTTCTAATGAAAAGATAGAAGAGGAATTAAAAGA
>CALVVD010000084.1 GCA_944363745.1 uncultured Bacilli bacterium
ACATCCTAAACTAGCAGAAGCAGTAGTTAACATAGCAACAGCTGCTAAGATTTTAGCCATTCTTTTTTTCATTAATTTTCACCTCTTTTTACAATTTATTTAAACAATTTAATGTTTAAACCTTTTTATAATTGTTATAACTTTCACCAAATAACAAATACATGATTGGAGAAACTAAAACTGTTTCAATCACAAGTGCCGCTAAGAGTAAATTGCTTATCTCATAATTATTAAATATAATAACTATAGCACTATATATAAGAGCCAAAAGACAAGTACATATCTTTCTAATGGTTCTTTTTTTCTTATTTGTTAACGGTCTTTTGTGTGTGTCTGCAGGTGCAAATATAATAAATGTAATTATAGAAACAATACATAGAATAATCTTAATATTTAAAGGTATCACTATATTTGAAAATAAATAAGGTAACCCTAATATTAAAACTGTACTAGAAATAAGACATACTATAGATTTACTAGCATGAAAACCAAAACCTGGGAATCTGATTATATTAAAAAGAATTAATGCAATAATAAATTCCTTTAAAAAGCCTAATAGTAAAGCGATTAAAAGAATAATTACCATTTTTGTTATGGTTAAGTAAATTCCTTCTAAACCATAAGCAAGTTTCTCTTTATCTTCATCAGTTAACCCCTTCTGATTAGCATCTATAAAATTCATAGTATGATTTAAAAATACTTCTTTCATACTACCTCCTATGCTAAAAACATTATATATCATTGATTAGGATAAAAATAGAAAATCTGCAAATGGTTAATATAAGGAATTTAACAGAAAATTCGACATCTTTTTTAATAAAAATTACAGTTAAAGGAATGAAAAATACATTTAACGGAATTTATAAAAACGAACATAATAGACTTGCTATAATGAAAACACATCATTTGATAATGAGTAGTAAGCAAGAGGTAAGAATAAAAAGATGTGGAGGTGAGTTAGTGATCGGTAGAGTAAAGTGGTTTAATAATGAGAAAGGATATGGCTTTATTGAATATAAAGAGGATGAGGACATATTCGTTCATTATTCCACCATAAATTGTGAAGGTTATAAAACCTTAAAAGAAGGACAATATGTAGAATTTACTTTATTAGAAACAAGTAAAGGCTACCAAGCAGTAGATGTAACACCAGTAAAAGAACCAGCTATAGTAAAATGATTAATTTTAAATTAATTCTTACCTCTTAAAAAGCTTAAAAACAACAGTTAACAGAAAAAAGTATAAAGTTAAATACTAATTGTTATAATAGAGCCACATCATAAGTAAATAGTTAAGCAAGAAGTAAGAAAAGGATGTGGAGGTGAGTTAGTGATCGGTAGAGTAAAGTGGTTTAATAATGAAAAGGGATATGGCTTTATTGAATACAAAGATGATGAAGATATATTTGTTCATTATTCCACCATAAATTGTGAAGGTTATAAGACTTTAACAGAAGGACAATATGTAGAATTTACTTTATTAGAAACAAGTAAAGGCTACCAAGCAACAGACGTAACACCAATAAAAGAACCAGCTGTAGTAAAGTAGTTGGTTTTTTTGACCTTTTGTGATATATTAATGTTAAGGAAGGTGATAATATGGAAATAATTATTAGAGGAGATAAGCTTGAAGTAACTAAAGCAATGAAAGACTATATTAATGAAAAGCTAAAAAAGTTAGAAAAATATTTAGAAAAAAGTGAAGATGTCAGAGCTAATGTTTTAGTTAAAGTAAAAGGCCATTTCCAAACTGTAGAAATTACAATTCCACTTCGCAATTTCATTATTAGATCAGAAGAAACACAAGATGATTTTTATGCAGCAGTTGATAAAGCGATTGATGTAATGGAACGACAAATCAGAAAAAATAAAACTAAAATTAAAGCTAAAGAAAATAAAACAAAAATTGACTTTAGTATTATTGATATCGAAGAAGAGGAGGAACCTTCAGAAACACAAATAATTAAAAGAAAGAAAATTGAAATTAAACCAATGGATGAAGAAGAAGCTATTCTTCAATTAGAATTATTAGGACATGAATTCTACTTATTTAAAAATATTGATACTGACAAAGAAGCCGTTATTTATAAAAGAAAAAATGGTGGTTATGGTTTAATAGAATCAGAATAAAACAAAACTGGATTTCTCCAGTTTTTTTGAATAAATTTTACTTCATCGGCATTAAAAAGTATGAAAAGTCAATAAATTTAGGATAAAGTCTTTTTATTGTTTGTTTTTTTTGATAAAATACAATATGCAAGGAGATGTTTATAAAATGGGATTATTTAGAAAACTATTTGATCATGAATATAAAGAATTAAAGAAGTTTACAGCACAAGCAGATAAAATTGTCGCTCTTGATGAAGAGATGACTAAACTTTCTGATGATGAATTAAAACATAAAACAGAAGAATTTAAAGAAAGATTAAAAAGTGGAGAAACTTTAGAAGACATTTTAGTTGAAGCTTTCGCTGTTGCAAGAGAAGCAGCATATCGTGTAATAGGAGAAAAGCCCTTCTATGTTCAAGTATTAGGTGCTTTAGCAATTCATTATGGTAATATAGCAGAGATGAAAACTGGTGAAGGTAAAACCTTAACTTGTGTATTACCTGCTTATCTTAATGCTCTAGAAGGCAAAGGAGTTCATATAATTACAGTTAATGAATATCTTGCAACTCGTGATGCTGAATGGATGGGAGGAATACATCGTTTTCTTGGCCTAACTGTAGGTGTTAATACAAGAGATATGTCTCCAAAAGAAAAACAAGAAGCTTATAACTGCGATATTCTATATTCTACTAATAATGAAATTGGTTTTGATTACTTAAGAGATAACATGGTAATCAGAAAAGAAAATAGAGTACAACGTCCTCTAAACTTTGCTATTGTCGATGAGGTTGACTCTATTCTAATTGATGAAGCAAGAACTCCATTAATCATATCAGGAGGAGCACAGCATAGTGCCAACCTATATATAGATGCCGATAAATTTGCAAAGTCTTTAAAAGAGGAAGAAGATTATATCTGCGATGAAACAGGTAAAAGTACAATTAGTGTTTCTTTAACTGATGCTGGTAGTGCTAAAGCTGAAAAAATGTTTAAAGTAAAAAATTTATATGAAATAGAAAATGCAACTTTAGTACATTATATTAATCAAGCCCTACGTGCTAACTATGCTATGAAAAAAGATGTAGACTATGTTGTTCAAGATGATGAAATTGTTATAGTTGATCAGTTTACGGGACGTTTAATGAAAGGAAGAGCTTATAGTGATGGACTTCATCAAGCAATAGAAGCAAAAGAAGGCGTTCATATTAACAGGGAGACTAAAACACTTGCTACTATAACATTTCAAAACTTATTTAGAATGTACAAAAAACTATCAGGTATGACTGGTACTGCTAAAACAGAAGAAGAAGAGTTTAGAGATATTTATAATATGTATGTTATTGAAATACCTACTAATAAACCTGTTATAAGAATAGATGCTCCTGATTTAGTTTTTGCAACACGTAGTGCTAAATATAAAGCAATTATAAATGAGGTAAAATCTCGTTATGATAAAGGACAACCTGTCTTAATTGGTACTATCGCTATTGAAACAAGTGAATTAATTAGTGATTTATTAAAGAAAGCTCACATACCTCATGAAATATTAAATGCTAAAAACCATGCTCGTGAAGCTGAAATTATTTCTAAGATTGGTGAACACAGATCAGTTACAATTGCAACAAACATGGCTGGTCGTGGTACTGATATTAAATTATCAGATGAAATAAGAGAATTAGGTGGTCTTTGTGTAATAGGTACAGAACGTCATGAATCACGTCGTATTGATAATCAGTTAAGAGGTCGTTCTGGTCGTCAAGGAGATCCAGGTTATACTCAGTTCTTTGTCTCTATGGAAGATGACTTAATGATCAGATTCGGTAGTGAAAGAATTAGAGAAATGATGAAGAGCTTTGGTTTTGGAGATCAAGCTATTCAAAGCAAGACCTTTACAAAAGCCATAAGTACAGCTCAAAAACGTGTAGAAGGAAATAACTTTGATGCCAGAAAGCATTTGCTACAATATGATGATGTTATGAATACTCAAAGAGAAATCATGTATGGTAAACGTAATGAAATCTTAGATAGTGAGTCTATTCATGAAACAGTCTTAAACTCTATTCATAATCATATTACAGATTTAGTTAAATCTAGAAATGCTGATAGTCATATAACAGATGAAGAATTACAAAGTATCACTGACTTTGCTAATGAGAATTTACTTAAAAATGATATCAGTAAAGTAGAACTTGAAAACAGAGATGCAGATGATATTATAGAGTATCTTTATGAAAAAGCTAAAGGTGAATATGAAGCTAAGATTAAAGAAGTACCAGTAGAAATTAGTAATGAGTTTGAA
>CALVVD010000085.1 GCA_944363745.1 uncultured Bacilli bacterium
TATAGAGATTTATTTGAAACTAAAGAAACGACTGATTAATATATAATCAGCCGGACTGTGCAAATAGTGATTTTTCTGTTTTAGTTCTATTGTCAAACTTTCTAACTAAAGGAACAACTACACAATGAATATGTGGTGTCCTTTCATCTAAATGAATTACACTATGTAAAACTTGTTCTTTTTTATAACCCAAATCTTCATAAACAAACTCCATACAAGTATTAGCCCACTCTTTTATATCATCTATTGTCATATTATCAAAAAATTCAGATGTAGCAGTAAATAGTAATTCATCTGCAACTACATTTCTTGACTTATCTAACATCTGTTTAAAAGTTTTCTTTCTATCTTCACGTTCTGTTTTCATTCTCTCGCCATGTTCTTTTTTATATTCTTTAGTTAAATTATAAAAACCCTTAACATATTTGTCTGTCAAGGGTACTAATTCTATATTATTTTTACTTAAATTTTTATTTATATCAGGATTAGAATTATAAGCTTGCTTCTCCCTTTTATTATGAGAACCTATCTGTGCTAAATCATTTAATGTAAAAATAGGTTCACTCCTAAATATTGCGTAATTTAAATTTATAAATATCCACCTCACTTTCTTTACATAATATTTATCTATTAAATTACATTATTTTTATACATTATAAATTTTTATATTTTGTGCATTTTAATAAAAAAATAACAGATGAAACTAAACATCTATTATTTTTATGCTAAAAAAACATTATGAACTTTATAATTTAATGTAAAATGAATCAATATCTCCAAAAATTTTAATTGCTACTTTATAACCAATAAATTCTGTAACATTTATAACTAAAGGAGAACTTAAAATTCAAAAATATTTTTTCGAAGCCCCTTACTTAAATAATATAAATTAATGCCTATGAGCATTAGGGCAACAATATGCACATCCATCTATTCTAAAATTTGGATGTTTAAATCTAGCATAATTAACTGCTTCAATATCATTACTAAATGCCCCAAGTAATTCAAAATTATACTGATTCTTATACTCATAGTAATAATAACATGTTTCTTTATGAACTTCATGATCACCATTAGACTGAGCATTAAGATTTAAATAATACTTTATCATTTTTTCACCTCTTTCTTGAGATTTTTTTTTGCAACTTTTTTAAACATTTGATATAATAATATTGTTGTATATATTATATTGTTTATGGGTGTGCAAACGCCTCTTTTTTTGGTCTTACGTTAACCAAACTGCCAAAATTAATAAAATTATATTTTTAATGCATTATTAAATAATAATAAAAGTTTTTCTTCATAAGGTTTATAATATTTTCCACTATATTGCAACCATTTATTGTAATAAACCAATGCATAGTATGCAGCTTCATAACTAACATCAAATGTGTATGAAATATCTTCTGGAGTAGTTAGCCTTAACTTATGCACAAGCACTGGTGGAACAAGAGCATATTTGGCAAAAAATTTAACCTCCTTTTCTGCTAATTCACTATCCTCTGTATGTCCCAATACAATATGTCCTATTTCGTGCAACATTGTATTATTTATTCTTCCAAATCCTTTATCATCATTGTAAAAAATATACCACTTATTTTCTTTAATACCCAAAAAACCATCCTCGCTTTTTTTTAAGCATAAATCTCTAACATTTGATTTTTTTGAAGAATAGGGAATTACTTTAACTCCCATCTTATTAGCAATCTCAAAACCATTTATTGGAACACAATTTATATTATATTTTTCAAATAAATTTACTACAGCTTCCTTAATTTCTTCACATCTTTCATTACTTAACTTTATTGACATATTATTCCTCCTCAAATAACGCATTTATTAATTCTTTTTTTTCTGCATCACTCATTTTAGAAGAATTCCTAGCAATTAATCTAATAACTTTATTGCTATCAAACTCATCATTTTCTATTCCCAATAGATAATCAGAAGTTGTATGTAATGCTGTAGCTATATTTGCCAAAACATCAGATTTAGGAACTCTTTCTCCCTTAATAATTCGTGATACAATTGACTCATCCAAACCTATCCTATTAGCTAAATCTCTTTGTGAAATATTACGTTTTTCTAGTAACCTTTCAATTCTTCTCCCTATTTCCATAACTCACTCTCTCCTCAACACCTTAATATTACCAAACAACTTGCCATTTTGTCAAGTTGTTTTGCTGTTTTTTTGAACGAATAAAAATTAAAAGATACTTTCTTTAACAAAGTACCTTAAATTCTTGTATTTATTAGCATTCATAGTCATTTCCCTATTTTTGGGATACTCCTATTCCTCCATGTCCAGCATCAACAACCACACCAGTTACTCTTCGCTCATTCATAATATTCACCTCTACATTAAAATATGTAAAAAGCCCTTTTTTGCTACTATTTAAAACACTTATACTTCTATAAATTCATCATTATATGCTTTAATTATCATATTTTTTGCCAATATATCAATATTATCTAAATCACAAATATTAACTTTTCTAACTTCATAGTAATTTTCTATAGAACATCTTTCTAATTCTTCTCCCCCAAGAGTAGGAGTACCATTAAGTATTTTACATTTAAAAAAATGAGCAATAGAAGTATCATTCTCATCAAATCCTAAATAACCTATAATATCAACATCTATTGATAGTTCTTCCTTTAATTCCCGTTTTAATGTTTCTTGTAAAGTTTCTTCATTTTTCATCCCACCACCAGGTATTACATAATATTCTTTAACAGTTCCAGCACTATTAATTTTTCTTCTAAAAATAGTATATACATAGTCACCATCAAAAATAATACCTCTAACACTAATTCTTTTACTCATTTTTCACTTCTCCTATATTAAATATTATTTCATTTAAAGTTAAGAGTTTTCAAAAAAACATATATCTTTATTTATTACTAATCAAAATTATTTTTTTAATTTATTTACTTCATCTAAAATATCTTCATAATTATTACAATTTAAAACATCATTCATAATTCTCAAATAACTTTCATACCTATTAATATTAATTAATCCACTAGCAACGGCTTGTTTAATAATACAAGAATCATATGGTTCATTATAATGTAAACAATCATGATACTTACATTTTTCTTTAAAATTATTAAATTCAGGAAAATAATCTTGAATTTCCATTGGGCTAAATGTTGAAACATCAAGACTCCTTATACCAGGAGTATCTATAATAGATGAATTAGCCTCCCATATATAATATTTAGAAGATGTAGTAGTATGACGACCACGTTTACTTTTATCACTAATATGACCAGTTTTAATTTCATCATCATTCATAATAGCATTAGTAAGCGATGATTTCCCAACACCACTATTTCCAACCAATATAGCTTGCTTACCAAACAAATATTTTTTCAAATCATCAATACCAATGTTTTGGTATGTTGAAGTACAAAGAACAGGAATATTAAGTTCTCTATAAGTATTTAAAATCTCTTCTTCCTTATTAGTCTTCAAATCACATTTATTTAAGCAAATTAAAGCTTTAATATTACTATTTTGTAAAATCATTAAATACCTATCTATAAATTTTGGATGAAGAGGTGGTTCCTTAGCTGCAACAACAATTACTGCAATATCAACATTAGCTGCTATATTTTTTATTAAACCAACATCATCAAGTCTTGTACTATCTTTTTTAACTCTAGACAATAAAGATGTTCTCTCTAACATATTAGTTATAAAATAGTTATTGTTGCTTTTATTTAATACAACCTTATCACCAGGGAAAAGCACTTGATTACATACCATATTTATATCATTTCTAAGTTTTGCTAAAACTACTTCTTCATCATATAAAACATATACATCATTATATCTAACCTCAATTACTATTCCATATTTATCACTACTTTTAATAACAAAATCATCTAATTTATTATTTTTCTTCCCTAATGTTTTTTCCTTTGCTCTTTCCTTTTTATCAATACTCTTTTTAGTTTTAAAACTTTCATAAGAATTATAATGTGCCATCAAAAACATCTCCTATCAACAAATCAACTATTTCTTTATCGTAATCATATAACTCATGTCTACCTTCATCAATAGTAATTAATTCTAAATCATTTCTTAAACAAAACTCTCTAATATCATTATAAGAAACAGTTTTATCCATCATCCCTTGTATAATTGAAATATTTCTAAATTTAGCTTTTCTAATCTTTTTATCACCATTTTTAAATTCTAAATAAGAATCTTTATATATTTTAATATTATTATATAATGGCATATATTCATTAGTATCAAAATAATCAATAGATA
>CALVVD010000086.1 GCA_944363745.1 uncultured Bacilli bacterium
GGATATGATGTAGTAAATAATTTAGATGAAGTTAGTGATGTTTATATAATTAATACTTGTACTGTTACTAATACTGCGGATATTAAAAGTAGAAAGATAATTAATCGTATTAAAAGAAATAATCCTAATGCTTGTATAGTTGCCTTAGGTTGTTATGTAGAAGATCATCCAAGTGATGATTTAGGAATAGATATTTATATTGGTAATAAAGATAAAAGTAAAATAGTAGAATTACTTGATTTGTATTTTATTAATAAAGAGCCAATTAGAAGAGTAGGACTTAATAAAGAAAAATTTGAAGATATGTATATAACAGACTTTAAAAATAGATGTAGGGCCTTTGTTAAAGTACAAGATGGATGTGAGAATTTTTGTAGTTATTGTATTATTCCTTATGTTAGAGGAAAGTGTAGGAGTAAAGATTTAAATACTGTAGTTAGTGAAGTAACTGCTTTAGTTAATAAAGGTTTTAAAGAAATAGTTTTAACTGGTATTCATACAGGACACTATGGGGTTGATCTTGATACTAGTTTTGCAGATTTACTTAATGCTTTGGTTAAAATAGATGGTTTAAAAAGACTTAGAATATCTAGTATTGAAATAACTGAATTAACTGATGAAGTATTAGATATTATAAAAAATAATAAAGTAATAGTAGATCATTTACATATCCCTTTACAAGCAGGTAGTGATAAAATCTTAAAATTAATGAATCGTAAATATGATTTAGAATACTTTGAAAATAAACTAAAAGAAATTAGAAAGATTAGACCTAATATATCTATAACTACAGATATTATTGTTGGTTTTCCTAATGAAAGTGAAGAAGATTTTAATGAGACTATAGAAAATTCTAAGAAATTTGGCTTTTCTAAGATTCACGTTTTTCCATATTCAGATAGAGTTGGAACTGTAGCAAGTAAAATGGATGGACATATAGATGGTAATATTAAAAAGATGCGAGCAAGAAAACTTCTTGAAGTTTCTAAGAAATTAGAGAAAGAATATGCTAATAAGTTTACAGGTGAAAACTTAGAAGTTCTTTTTGAAGAAGTTAAAGATGGTGTTAGTATAGGTCATACTAGTAATTATTTAAAAGTTAAAGTAAAAGGGAGTATTCCTTCTAATACTTTTAAAAATGTTAAGATTAAAAACTATTTATTAGATAGTTTAATTGGAGAAGTAGAGGATACAAAATGAAGAAAAATCAGTTGTTCGGAATTTCCGAATAACTGTTTAAAATAGGAATTCTTAAATAAGTGAAGATTAAAGAAATTGAAACAAATAATTAATAATAGGAGAAACCATGAGTAGAATAACAGGTAATTTTAAAAAGACAATTTATCATAATAGTAATAATAGTTATTTAATAGGATTATTTAAAGTGAAAGAAGCAAGTAGTGATTTAGATAAATTTATCAATAAAACTATTACTATTACAGGTTACTTACCAGACTTAAATGAGATAGATTCCTATAATCTAGAAGGTAATTTAGTTAATCATCAAAAGTATGGTGAACAGTTTATGGTTAATAGTTTTGAAAGAATTATGCCTAAAGAAACTGACTCTATGGTTAGTGTTCTTTCTAGTGATATGTTTAAAGGAATAGGTAAGAAAACAGCTGAAAATATTGTTTCTATGTTTCACGAAGATACTTTTAATGTAATACTTGAAAATCCTAATAATTTATTACTTGTTAAAGGAGTAAGTGAAAAACAAGTTAGAATATTACACGAAGCCCTAAAGGCTTATCAAGGTAGTTATGAAGTTGTTTTAAATCTATCTAAGTTAGGTTTTTCTACTAAAGATAGTTTAAAAATATATAGTAAATTTAAAGAGAATAGTTTTTCTTATTTAGATGAAGATATTTATAGAGCATATTACTTTATTGATGATATATCTTTTAAAGTATGTGATTATATATTTTTAAAGAATAATAATGATAAGTTAGATCTTAAAAGAGTTAAAGCAGTTTTTATTTATGTTTTAACTGAACTTACTAATAAAGTTTCTCATACATATTTTTATTTAGAAGAAATTATTCCTTATATAAATAAAGTATTAATTAGTGAGGTTAGTGATAAATTAGCATTAGATTCTATTAACTCTTTAATAAATGATGAATTAATTGTTGTTAAAGAAGGTAAGATTTATTTAAAAGAATATTATGATGCAGAAATATTTATCGCTAGACGTCTTAGATTACTTGCTCATACTCCTTTAGAAAAATTAAAAAATTATGATAAGATCTTTGAAGAAATAGAATTAAAAAATAATATTATTTATAATGATGAACAGAAAGAAGCGATTAATAAAGCTTTAACTAATAAATGTCTTGTTATAACTGGTGGACCTGGAACTGGTAAAACTACTATTATTAAAGGCATTATAGACTTATATCAATCAATAAATAAATTTAAGTTGAAAGATTTAGAAGAAAACTTAGTACTTTTAGCACCTACAGGAAGAGCTAGTAAGAGAATGAGTGAAGCGACTAATTATAAAGCTTCTACTATTCATAGATTTTTAAAATGGAATAAAGATACAGATAAATTTCAAGTAAATGAGTATAATAAAAGTAATGCTAGTTTTGTTATTATAGATGAATCTAGTATGTTAGATACTTTAATACTTTCTAATCTTTTAAAAGGATTATCTAGTAATGCTAAAATTATTTTTGTAGGTGATGCTAATCAGTTACCTAGTGTTGGGGCTGGGAATGTATTAAAAGATATAATTGATAGTGAAGAGATAGAAGTTATTAAATTAAAAAATTTATATAGACAAGGGAAAGACTCTAATATAATTACTTTCGCTCATAATATTAATGAAGGTATACTTGATAAAGATATCTTTAATAAAGGAGAAGACTTAAAGTTTATAAAGTGTCCTGATAATAAAGTATTAGAGAAAATAAAAGAAGAAGTAGAAAAGTGTAATACTAGTGACTTACAAGTTCTAGCACCTTTATATAAGACTATTAATGGTATTGATAATATTAATAAAACTTTACAAGATTTTATTAATCCTAAAAGTTCTTTGAAAAAAGAAGTAAATATTGGAGAAGTTACTTATAGAGAAAAGGATAAAGTAATAGAACTTACTAATATGCCAGATGAATATGTTTTTAATGGAGATATTGGAGTAATTGAGAGAATTAAACTTGCTAATAAAAAAGAAATATATATAGATTTTGATGATATATTAGTTAAGTATACACCTACGATGTTTAATAAATTTTCTCTAGCTTATGCTATATCTATTCATAAAAGTCAAGGTAGTGAATTTAAGACTGTAATAATTCCTATAGTTAAATCTTATAATAAAATGCTTTATAGAAAGTTAATTTATACAGGAGTTACTAGAAGTAAAGAGAAACTTATTTTAATAGGAGATATTAAAGCTTTAGAAATGGCTATTAGTAATAATAATGAACAGAAAAGAAGAACTACTTTAGATTATTATTTAAAAAATGGTATAATTTAAATCTATCTATCCATAATACTTGTAGGAGGCAAAATTTATGGATAAGAAAAAAATGATGATAACAGCAGGAGTTATGGCTGCAGCAGGTTATGGAGTTTATCAATATTTTAAGAAAAATCCAGCTAAACTTAATATGATGAAACAAAAAGTTAAGAATGCTGCTCACGCTGTTAGTGATTTTCAAGATGATATGATGATGTAAATTATATCATCTTTTTCTTTACTATTAAGTTAAATATATGTTAATATATAGATAGTAAGAAAGAAGGTAAAAAAAATATGAGAAGATTATGTTTACAATATGTTACCTGGGGGGGGGTCATTTAACCCTAATTTAAGTAATAAAATTACTTTCTTTCATTATGATATAAGAGCAGGATAATAAGTTATTCTGTTCTTTTTAATGCGAGAAAAAATGAGAGGAGTAAGTAAAAATGAGTAAAAGAAAAGAGATAATTATAATAGGAGTATTACTATTATTAATGATAGTAATAATATTAGGAACAAGTTATGCTGCTTTCCAGTATGGAAAAACAGGAAGTAAAGTAAACTCAATAACAACTGGATCTATAACAATGACTTATACTGAGACAGATAATACTATTAGTTTAAGTGGAGCATTACCAACAACAGACAAGACAGGAACAGTTAGATTAAATCCTGGAGAGTATTTTGATTTTAGTGTAAGTAGTGAAATAGTAGG
>CALVVD010000087.1 GCA_944363745.1 uncultured Bacilli bacterium
TTATAACTTTATTTCTACTTATAGAGATAATAGATTAAATGTTATTTTAGATACAGATACTTATAATGAATGTGATGATCAATTTGCTTTAGCATATTTATTAAAGTGTCAGGATAGATTTAGAATTAATGCTATTACAGTGGCACCATTTTCTCATAAAGATAATAATGTTACTATAAAGAAAAGTCAAGATTTTAGTTATAAAGAAGTAGTTAATATTTCTAATATGTTGAACTTTATTACAGATAATAGAGTTTTTAAAGGTTCAACTGATTATATTAGTAATGGTTATGATGAAGAAAATAATGCAGTTAAAAAGATAATAGAGGTAGCTTTAAATAATGAAAAAACTTATATAATGGCAACAGGTGCTTTAACTAATGTGGCTCTTGCTATTAAACATAATCCTAGAATTATAGATAAAATTGAAGTAATATGGTTAGGTGGTAATAGTTTTTTACAAGAAGATAACTTAGAATATAATTTTAGGCAAGATATTGAAGCGGTTAGGACTGTATTTGAATCTAAAGTTAAGTTAACTGTTATTCCTTGTAAAAATGTAGCATCTAACCTTGTTACTTCTATCTATGAATTAGAACATTATTTAAAAGATAAGAATGAATTGTGTAACTATCTTATTAAGAGATTTTATAATGATGGCTATCATGGCCTAACGGAACGTAGAGTAATTTGGGATATAAGTGTAGTTGCTTACCTCATAAACAAATCTTGGTTTAAGGTAAGTGAAGTGAGTTGTCCAGAGATAGATGATGATACTTCTTATATAGAGACAACTGATAAACATTTGATAACTGTAGTTAATTATTTAGATGTTAATAGTATTTATAATGACTTATTTAGAAAGTTAGGTGGTAGTGATGAAGTTAACAAGTAATGAGGCTTTAAAGATGATAAAGGATTTTAGAAAAGAGCTAGGTAATCCATATTGGGTAGATCATTCTGTTTGTGTTGGTAATACTGCAGGTGTTATTGCAAAGGCTTTGGAAGAAAAAGGCTATAATGTTGATGTTGATAAAGCTAGTGCTCTTGGATATGTTCATGATATTGGTAAATATAATGGTAAAGATCATGGCCATGCTATGAGTGGATATAAATATTTAAAGGAAAAAGGTTATGATGATGATTATTGTAATGTCTGCTTAACTCATTCATATTTGAATAATGATATTAAGTGTACTGCCGGTGGTATTCCTGATCCTAATGATAATCCATTTTTAACAGATTTTATAAAAAATCATGAGTATACTTTAGAAGAAAAAATAATAAATTTATGTGATTTAATGTGTCCTCATGGAGGTAAAGTATTTACTGTCGATAAAAGACTTATAGATATTATTTTAAGAAAGGGAGCTTATTCTAATACTCAATATCATGTGAAAGAGACATATAAACTAAAAGCATATTTTGATGATTTATTGGGATTTAATTTATATGATTTGTTTCCTAGTATAAAGGATAATTTGTAGAATATTGTTATTAAGTGTGATATGATAATGTTGAGGGGCTATATGAAAGAAATTATTAAAAACCAAACAATTTATTATGAATCTATAAATGTTCCAGAAAATATCTCTGTTTTAGAATATTTAAGAGAGTCTGAACATTCTTTTAATCTTAGATATGTAAGTTTTGACGCTTTTGAAAAATTAAAAAGTGCTAAAGGTATTATTTATTTAAAAGATAGAAAGTTACTAGCTGGTTGTTCTGATATTAAAGGTAATGATTTTAAATGTAGTGGTGGTTTAAAAGTGTCTGATCCTAATAAAAATATAGTTGGTTCTTTTATTATTCAAAATGATAGAATTATTTATGATGCAAGGTGTTCTTTTTATGAAGAAAGAGATTCTTTTGTTTATACTAATGGAAGAGAGTTTTATACAACTATGTCTATGAAAGAAATATTATTAGAAGAGTTAGAAATTAAAAGACAATATTTAATATATCTTGGAAATAGATTAGAGAACAAAAGATTTGTAGATGATTTTGAAGAAGTAAGTAGAAAAGAGTTTTTAGAATATATTACTGATAAAGAAAAGGGTAGACTTATATTAAAGAAAATGAGAAAATATTATTAGGGATGGTTCAATATGTTATTACAGTTTTATTTAGAACAATTAGATTATAAGAATATGCCATTATTTCTTAGGAAGTATTTTGAATGCCCATCTTTGGTTAGATTAATGAGAATTGGTTATTTTTGCGGAATGGATTTTGCTTCTAAAAGTGTTTATGATTTTAGTGAATATATTAGTAGATTTGCTCATTCACTTACAACTTCTTTACTAACTTATAAAGTAACTAAAGATAAGACTATGACCGTTGCAGCATTATTTCATGATGTGGCAACTCCTTGTTTTTCACATGTTATAGATTATATGAATGAAGATTATGAAAAACAAGAAAGTACAGAAGAACTTACGGAAGATATCATTAAAAGTGATAAGTATTTACTTAAATGTTTAAAAGAAGATAATATAGATGTTGATGATATTATCAACTTTAAGAAATTTAGTATTGTTGATAATGATAGGCCTAAATGTTGTGCTGATAGGTTAGATGGTGTTATTTTAACTGGAATAGGTTGGACTAAAAATATTACTAAAGATGATATTAAAAAAATTATTAATGATGTTAGAGTATTTAAAAATGAAGATAATGAAGATGAAATTGGTTTTACTAGTAGAGATATTGTTTCTAAAATAATTGATGTTAGTAAAAGTATAGATTTGTATTGTCATACTAATGAAGATAATTATATGATGCAGTTACTTGCTACTATAACAAAATTATCTATTGATAGAGGTTATATTACTTATGATGACTTGTATAGTCTTAATGAAATAGAATTGTTTAATAAATTAAAGAATAGTAAAGATAAGGAGCTATTAGATAAAATTAGTCTTTTTGAAAATATAAATATAGATTCTATTCCTAAAATAGAACTTCCTAATGTTAAGGTTAGAGTTTTAACACCATTAGTTAATGGTAAAAGATATAATTAGAGAAAAAGAGAGAACTTATTTTTTATGAATAAGTTCTCTATATTTAATTACTTAATCTATTAATTAGGCTTTTTTCAAAGACTTTAGCCTTTTCATTTTCATCAAAAATTTTTTCAGTGTTAATGTGAGTTAAATCTGTATTATTAAAATATTTAATTATTTCTTTAATAAAAACTTTAAATTCTTCTTCATTTTTAAAGACTCTATAATTACTACTTATGTCATGATAATCATAAGTTTCTTCATTCATTAAGTAATAATAATTAGCCTCTTCATCATAACATAATTTGACTTGGTTATCAATAATTAGAGAATAAACATCATCAATAGAATATGCATCTTTTTTAAATGTGTGTCTGGCGTTGATAGTGGCAAAAGTTGTATCCTCTGGTATTTCATAATCTACACTTGTAATATTACTTAAGGGTAGAGATGTTTGGAGCATGAGTCTTTTATTATAAAAATTAATACTATATATATAATCTTCATTTTCTCTTTCGTTGAATCTTTCTTTAGTAGTATAGCATCTTGCATCAACACCTTCTAATAGAACATTGCCTTGTTTATCTGTTATTGTAATGTAATGATTATTATATTTTTCACTATATTCTATTTTAGAGATAGTACCACTTATTCCTATGATTAAAGCTTCTTCAAGAACAGGAATAACTTCATCTCCTATTTTTAATGGTTCGCCATATATGTCTATACAATATTTTTGTTTATCCATTAGATATTCCTCCTTTTGATGTAGATATTATTATATAGAATAATATAAAAATGTCAATTATTGTAGATTTATTTTTCTTAGTTTGATATGATTTAGGTATGGAGGTTAGAATGAAAAAATATCGTTGTACTATTTGTGGTTATATTTATGATGATACTAAGAATGAGGTAAAGTTTGAAGATTTGCCTGATGATTGGAAATGTCCATTATGTGGAGCGCCTAAGAGTTTATTTGAAGAGGTTAAAGAAGAAAAGGAGGAAATAAAAAAAGAGTCTAAAGTTGAGGTTATAGAAGAAGATGATGATTTAAGAGAATTGTCTAACTACGAAATATCTTTAATTTGCTCTAATTTAGCTCGTGGTTGTGAAAAACAGTATTTAGAAGAAGAGAAAGATTTATTTAGAGAATTATCTAAACATTA
>CALVVD010000088.1 GCA_944363745.1 uncultured Bacilli bacterium
ATTAATTAATTTATCAGGGTAAAATAAATCGTCAATTCTGGGATAAATTAATTCGTCAATCTACAGTAAAAATATGAAGAGAATTTGTTTACAAAATGTTACCTGGGGGGGGGCAGTTTAGTAGTAATTTAGTTACTTTCTTTCATAATGCGTTAAGAATAGAGTAGGAGCATTCTATTCTTTTTTATGTGCATTAATGAAAGGAGTAAACTATGAAGAAATTATTAAATGTAAGTTTTAGTAAAATATATGTAATAGGAGTAATATTAATAAGTGTATTATTAGTAGGAGGATACTTTTCTTATGCTGTGTTTACAGTATCAAAAGAAAGAAGTAATGCTATTAGTATAGTAACAGGTAACTTAATATATGATTTGAAAGTAGATGGAGATGATATAGAAAGTCTTGTTGTACCTGCAAATACAACAATAGAGTTTATAGTAACACTAACAAATCCTAATAATAGAATAGCACGATTTAACTTTTATTATTTAGATGAACTACCTTCAGAAATAAGTGCAGGATATGTAGTAGAAGAAAATATGAATATACCACCAGTAGAGCAAGGAATAAACTTAGAAAAAGAAGGAACAAGTGGTTCTAGTAATACTTATAAAATAAAAGTAACAAATCCAATCGATAGTAGTATAACAATAAATTTAGGGGTAAGCGTAGGACTAGACTATAATGATTTATCTTTACCTAGTGATGGCCATTTGTTTGAAGAGTATAAAGTTAATTTGTCAGATATAGTATTAACTAATGAAGGATTAAATGGACATTATTTTGATGATGGAATAGATACTTTTATAACAGGAACAGATCCTAATAATTATATCTGGTATAGTGGAAAATTATGGAGAGCAGTGCTTGTTAATAATGAAGAAAAGACTACTAAATTAGTAACCCAGTGGAATATAAGCACAATTAACTATTCAAGTGGTAATGCAAATTTTAAAGATAGTTATATAGAAGAATGGTTAAATGATACTACAGTAGATGGCTTTTTAGGTAATTTAAGAGATCCAGAAGATTTTATTGTGATGGATGCAAAGTGGAATGTTACAATAGATTCTACTGAGTTAGGAAATGTAGTAAGACCATCAGATGAGAAAACAGTAAACAAAGCAGTAGGACTGTTAAACATGTATGAATATCAAACTAGTTATAGAAATACCACGTATAGTAATGGCTATTTAAATAATGGACTTTACTGGTGGACGTTAACATCATATAGTGAATATATGCCACGATTTGTAGGACATGATGGTAATAGTACAACTTCATCTCCTTCTAATAATTCTCGAGGTATTCGTCCAACTATATATATGAAGTCTAATGTAGAAGTTGTAAGTGGTGATGGAACGATAAATAATCCTTATAGATTAAGCGGAGACAATGATATTAATCTATCAGGGACACTTTTAAATACAAGATACAGTGGTGAATATATAAAGTTTGGTAATGATGAAAATAATTTATATCAAATAGTAAGTCATGAGACCAAAGGATTAACTAAAATAACTAGTGCCGAGCCACTTAAAGATTCTGAAGCCTTTAAAACATCAGCATTTGGAAACACATCTTTATTTTCTATTAATAATATAATTTCTACTTTTTTAAATAATGATTATTTAAAAAAGTATGTAGGTGATAAGTATAGCCAAATGATTGAAGATAATACTATATGGTATTTAGGCACAGTAGAAAATGGTTCATATAAGTTAGCAAAATACAATGATGCAACAGGTAATAATATTACATCTACAATAACTACAGATAAGGTTGGACTTTTGCGTTATGGAGAATTAATGGCAAGTCAATCTGAAAGATATGCTGAAAAAGATACTGCTTTAATTACAAATCTAACTATATCTTATTGGACCTTAAATCCATATAGTAGTCAATATGTATATGCAATTAGTGCTTATAATAGTGCTTATGCTTATGAACTATCTGATGAGATAGGTATTCGTCCTGCATTAAATCTAAAACACAATGTTATAATAACAAGTGGAACAGGAACAAAGTCTGATCCCTTCACTATTGAATTAAGTAGTTAATTACTTAGTTCTTTTTCTTTAATTTTATGTACTTTTTACCTATTAATAGCATAGATTAAATTAGAGGAGGGAAACACATGCCAGCTTTTAAAGAAATTGTAACGAAAGCCGTTATAGGTAAAGGTAAAAAAACATTTACTGATAACTTATCATTACAAGTAGAAAATAATCCTAGTACTATTTTGGGTTGTTGGATTATTAATCATAACTTTAGAGGAAGTATGTCTAATAAAACTGTTGTGATTTCTGGTAGTTATGATATTAATATTTGGTATTCTTATGATAATGATACGAAAACAGAGGTGTTAAAACAAACATATAATTATGAAGAAACTATTAATGTTCAAGGTGTTAATGATGATACTGAGAACGAAGAAGTTATTATTAGAAACTTAAGTGGACCTAGTTGTAGTAAAGCAGAGATTAATAATAATGTTATAAACTGTACTGTTGATAAAACTCTTGGTATAGAATTAGTAGGGGATACAAAGGTTAGAATTAATACTTTAGATGATGTAGATGACTGGGATGAAATAATAGATAGTGATGAAGATATTAATACTAGAATTGATAATGAAGTAAATGAAAATTACTTAGAAGAAAATAATGATACTAATAACTAGTTAGAGACTGTCAATAAAAAAAGGTTGACAGTCTCTAACTTTTTATGTATAATTATAACAGTAAAAAAGAAAGGAGTAATATTTATGGCAGTAAAAATTAGATTAATGAGAATGGGTGCTAAGAAAAGACCATTTTATCGTATCGTTGCTACTGATTCAAGAAGTAGAAGAGATGGAGAATATCTTGAACTAGTAGGTACTTATAATCCTATTAATAGTGAAAAAGATGTTAAAATCAATGAAGAAGTAGCACTAAAATGGTTAAATAATGGAGCGATACCATCAGATACAGTTAGAAATTTATTTAAAGATGCTGGTATTATGAAAAAATTTGCTGAATCTAAAACTAAAAAGGAAAGTAAATAATGAATTTAGTAGAATTAACTGAAAAAATTATTAAAAATATTGTAATGGATGCAGATGCTGTATCAGTAAAAGAATTTCCTAGTGAAAATGATAAAGAAATGATTTTAGAAGTACTAGTATCAGAAAATGACTTAGGAAGAGTAATAGGTAAAAATGGTAGATGCGCTAATGCTATTAGAACTTTAGTACAAGCTAGTAGTGCTCTAAAAGATAATAAATATGTCAAAATAAATATTGATAAGTTTTAGAATCACTAGATTGTGATTCTTTTCTGTTTGGGGGATTTATGAATAATAAAGTTATAAATAGATATGTTAAGAGAAAATATAGAGAATTACAAAAAGATGATTTTTATCAGGAATATTTTAAATATATTAGTGAAAGTTATCAAAATATAAAATTTAATAAAGAGTTATTTGGACCTTTAAGAAATTATAATATTAAAGATTTTTATAGTCTAATAGATAATTTCTTTACTAAATATTATAATGATTTAGAGTTTTTTAAAAATATAGATGAAAAGATACTTATATATACAAAGGAAGAATTACTTGAATTCATTAAGTTTTGTAATAATAAAGATACTTTAGGAATAATTAATAGTAAAGTGCGTATTTCTAAGGAATTATGTAATGATTTAATAATAAGTACTGGATCTTTTCTTTATCCTCTCTATAAAGATGATTGGCAAATATTATTATTAGATTTAAAGAGTATTGAAACAGTATTAAATTTAATTCATGAATATACCCATAAAATACATTATTTTATTCTTAATGGCTTTGATAAAGAAACATCTGTTATAACAGAAATGGTTGCTTATTATAATACTGCTATTTTTATTAAATATGCTTTAGAGAATAACATATCTTTATATGAACTTGGTTTGGCAGTTAATAGTACTGAATTTACTATATCTGAAGAAATAAGTTCTATTCCTCTTTATGATTTTTTAGAAGAACAAAGTGATTTTAACTTTTTAAATGAGAAAGAAAAAGATCTAATAACAAAATATTTTAATATAGATTATTTTCCTCCTAGTGATTATTATCATCATTTAGCTTATTATTTATA
>CALVVD010000089.1 GCA_944363745.1 uncultured Bacilli bacterium
AAAAATTTGTAGTTAAATTTTAGTTATTTTTTATAAAAAATAATTCAAATTTACTTATATTTATTCAAACCTATTCAAACTTACTCGAATTTTACAAGCAATGAAAAGCTTTAAAAATAAAGGCTTTTTTGATATTTTACATCATATAACTAATTAGAGCTTTTTTTTCATACCCGAAAGGTCGAGGGTTCGAATCCCCCTCTCGCTACCATTAAGATTATCAAACAACCATCTAGGTTGTTTTTTTATTTATAATCCCCTTCTCTTCACATATCAAATTATTACTATATTTTTTATATTTTATAAACTCATCTTTAGTCTTTATAGTCCAAATAAACAACTCTTTATCTGTTTTCTCTTTTACTTTAAATACAAGATCCATTGGACTAGAGACAAAATCACAATACTTTCTTTTAATTAAATAATTATAAATATAACACTCATAAAAACTTCTCTTTAAACCTTTATAACTACTAGTAAGTAAAATACCTATATTATATCTTCCAAGACTACTTAAACTAATTCTTCTAATTACTAAAGGATTAAAACTCTGTAATAATACTTTACCATTATAATCTAATAATAATTTATTTAACTCTTTTAAAGTACTATTAGAAAACAACTCTTTAATTTCTATTAATAAAATAGATCTACCACTAACTAACTTTAACACATCTTCTAATAAAGGTATAGTATCAAGAGTATCTAATAATTTAATCATCTTCAATTCATCATAAGTCATATCTCTAACTAATTTATCAATCCCTGTAAGTCTCTTTAAACTATCATCATGAAAAACTACTATTTTCTTATCCCTAGTTAATCTAATATCAAGTTCTATATTATGATCATCTTTTAAAGCTTTCTTAAAAGCAGGAATAGTATTTTCTACTATCTTTTTATTATCAAATAAACCTCTATGAGCATATATATTCATCTAATCACTCTCACTTATCTTAATCCCTAATAAAAGACTTAAATCTAAAGCCCCTCTCATATCAACAATAACTCCTCTTAAATCTTTTAACGATACTTTAATATTTTTAATATTACAAGTATTTAACTTAATTTTATCTAGTGAAGTATGTATTATTTCTACATCTTCTAAATTACAATAATTAAATTCTATTTTCTTAAATTTTACTTCATTAAAACTAGCGCTTTTTAAGGAACAATTATTAAACTTAAAATTATTAAATTTAACTAAAGAAAAATTACTATATTCTAAATTAGAGTCACTAATAATAGAATCTATAAGGGTACTGCCACTAAAATCTATACCTAATAAATTACAATTAATAAACTTTAAATTTCTTATTCCATTATTACTAAAATTAGCATTACGAAAATCACAGTTTTGAAATTTACAATCTTTAAAATCTATTTTCTCTAAATCACAACTACTAAAATCTATATTATTAAAAGTACACTCTCTAAAAGTTAAATAATAATTAGTATTAGGAAACTTATCATTAACATAAACCTTATTATAAAAAGTCTCATCATCAACAAATTCATTAACCATAATTATGCTTCCATTCTTTTAACTTTTACTTTAGATTCATCTATACTTTTGTCTGTACTATCTAAAGATTTATCTACATCTTTTAAACTACTCTTAACATTATCTTTTATCTTATCAATGACACTAAATAAATCTTTAAATTCTCTTTCTTTTAAATAAGCTTTATATTTATCTTTTAATGTTTTTTCTAGCTTTTCTATATTATCTAAATTACCAACTAAATCTTTCTCTAAATCTTCTAAATTGTCTTTATAACCTTCTAGAGTCGTAATATAATCATTACATAAATCTATATAATTGTTCTTACTAGAAGAAGAAAGTTCACTAATAACTTTATAAGATAGATATCCTGCTAAAGCCGTTCCTAAGATATTTCTATTATTTTTAAAAGCCAAGAAACTACCAACAGCAAGTAATGCTTTCATCCCAAAACTTAACTTCTTAGCCTCTTCTTTTTCCATTTTTACAAGCAAATCATCCAAATCAACACTAATAGTCTTAGATAAATTATCTAAAATACCACCCATAGACTTTAACTCTTTAACAGATTTTTCAATATCCTTAACATTATCATTATCTTTATCAAAACTTTTCTTAGTAACATCAAGTTCTATTTCTTTATTATAAATCCCTTCAGCAAGTAAATTTCTAATTACCTCAACATCATTATATTCTTTATATAAAAGATATAAACTATTTAAATCAGTATTCTTATCTTTAATTAAATCTATAATATGATTATAAAACTCTAAATTATCTTTATCTAAATCCTCTAATTTCTTTTTAGCAAGATCTAATTCTTTTTTATTAGTAATAAAAGGACACTTAGCTATAAGCTTATTATAATCAATAGATTTATCTTTATTTTTTTCTCTAACTTCTTCTATATAAAGTTCAATTTTCTCTTCTAGCATAAAACCACCTTTTTATATTATACTATAATACTTTTGATAATTACATATAATTTTGTAAATAATTTTTCTACCATAGGTCTACTAATAATATAACTAGGTTTATTCTTCTCTATATTTTTAACAACATCTTTAACTAAATCACTATAATCATACTTTTCTATTAGACTAAAAAATATCTTTTGGTATTTAGTCATCTTTAAAGCTTTAGATTTTATTAGATAATTATCTAACTCTTTATTTTCTATCATCAAATCATTAAAACCTGTATAATAGGCTCCTGGCAAGATTAAAGATATACTAACATCAAGTTTTTGATATAAGAGTTCTAATCTAAGAGTATTAGCAAGATTAACTAAATAGCTTTTACTTGCTGTATAAGTAGATAAATATGGTAATGGAAGAAATGCTGCAAGCGAGGAAGTAAGAAATATTTTACCTGACCTTTTATGATAATAACAATATCTTAAATAATCTTGTATTAATCTAAAATTACCCTTTATATTAACATCAAGAACTTCATTAAATCTTTCCCTAGATATTTCTAAAATACTACCACCATTTCCAATAGATGCCTGTAATACTAAACAATCTAGATTAAGACTTTCTATTAATTTAGAATTATCTTTAACTAAATCTAACTCTATAGGAAACATAATAATCTTTTCTGAATTAATTTTCTCATATAAACTCTTAACCTCTTCTTTAGTTTTACATCCTGCATAAACAATATGACCTCTTTTAGCAAGTAATTTTGCAATGTTATAACCAATATTACTTCTAGCACCAGTTATTAATATATTCATCTTTATCACCATTATTAATATAACCAAAAAGACCTCTATTATTTAGAAGTCTTCTTACTTATAACAAAGGATACACCTTTTTTTTCGTTTTTAACTTTAATATCATAGTTCATTAGTAATAAGGTTTTCTTGACTATTGAAAGTCCTAATCCAAATTCACCCTTAATACCTTTTCGGAACGGAGTAAAGATTCCTTCAAGGAGAGTATCTTCAATATTAGGACCATCATTATATAAGGTTAAACGGTTATTTTTTATAGTTATTTTAATTGTAGATTTTGCATATCGCATAAAGTTAGCTAGGATATTATCTATAACAGTTTCGAAGTAATCATAAGTACCATAGAATTTGCTAAACTTATCATAACTTACAACAAATTTAACATCTTTTCTTCTAAACTTAAATTCTTTAATCGCAGTATCAATAATTTTTTTAATATCCACTAACTCATAAACTACATTTTTATTTTCTTTTAAATAATCTAATTTATTCAAATAAAGAAGTGAATGAACTTTTAATTCAAGCTTTTCAGTTTGTTCACTAATAACATCTATTACAGTATTAGCATCTTCTATTTTATCATTATAAGCTTCTATATATGATTTTATTACGGTGAGAGGTGTTTTAAAATCATGTGAAATATTTTGATACAT
>CALVVD010000090.1 GCA_944363745.1 uncultured Bacilli bacterium
TTATATTAGCATCTTTATCTTTTGCAAGTGGTGTAATGATTTGTGTATCTCTTACTGATTTAATACCTGAATCTTTTAATCTATTGACTTCTATATTTAAAGGTTTCCCTGCTCTTTTATTTCTTTTAATATTTATTTCTATTGGGGTAATTGTATCTATGTTAATAGATAAATTTCTACCTAATAATGATAATAAATCTATAAGTAATAAAAAATTATATAGATTAGGTCTTGTCTCTATGCTTGCTATTATTATGCATAATATACCTGAAGGAGTTGCTACGTTTCTTTCTAGTTCTACTAATAGAGGGTTAGGACTATCTTTAGCACTTGCTATTAGTTTTCATAATATTCCAGAAGGAATAAGTATTGCCATTCCTATATACTTTAGTACTAAATCTAGATTTAAAGCTTTTATTTACACCTTAATATCAGGACTATCAGAACCTTTAGGAGCGGTACTTGCATATTTCTTTTTATCTTCTATTATTAATAACTTTATTATGAGTGTAATACTTGCTATGATTGCAGGTATTATGATACATATTAGTATTTATGAATTATTAAAAGAATCTTTAAGTTATAAAAAAAGAAGATTGACATTTCTTTTCTTTAATATAGGTTTTATCTTTATGTTAATATCTCACTTTCTACTTCGATAATTACTAATTGATTAACATTAATTTTTATAGTACAATAGAAATATGAAAAAGATATTAATTAGTTTAATTCATCTTTATCAAAAGATGCCATTAGCAAGTCACGGAGCTTGTCATTTTTATCCTACTTGTTCTAATTATACTATTGAAGCGATAGAAGAATATGGTTTGGTAAAGGGATGCTTTATGGGTTTTAAAAGAATACTTAGATGTCATCCTGGAGCAGGATATGGATATGACCCAGTTATTAGAGAGGAGAAAAAGAATGAAAAGAAGTGTTAAAAATTTAGGTAAGGTTTTATTTCTTAGCCTTGCTGTTTTAGTAAGTGCAACAGGATGTAGAAGAGATGATATGGAAGATATTGAGATAATTACAACTAATTATCCTAATGAATATATTATAGAAAGATTATATGGGGATCACGCTAAGATTACTAATATATATCCTGATGGTGTTGATGTAAATGATTATAAGTTTACTAATAAACAGAAAAGAGATTTTGCTAGTAAAGATTTATTTATCTATACAGGATTAATTAATAGAGAAAGAAATTTAGCAGTAGATTTATTAGATGATAATACTAGTTTAAAAATAATAGATAGTTCTTATGTATTAGATAATGATTATAATATGAGTGAAGTTTGGGCTGATCCATCGTTTATGTTAATGATGAGTCAAAATGTTAGAATTGGATTAAAGGAATTAATTGAAAATAATTATTTAAAAGAAGAAATAGATGAAAATTATGAAAAATTAAAAGTTGATATTTCAGAACTTGATGCTAATATTAGACTTGCTGTTGAAGATGCTCCTTATAAAACTATAGTAGCGGCTGATAATAATTATAAATATTTAGAAAAATATGGTCTTACTGTTTATATTATAAATGATGATACAAGTGCTAAAGATTTAGCAGATATTGATGAATTAATAAGTGAGGGAGAAGTTACGAAAATATTTAGTTATGAGGATGTTAAAATGACTAATAATTTACAGAATTTAATTAATAAATATCCTAATAACTTAGAGATTATTAATTCTAATCATATGACAATATTAACTGATGAACAAAGAAAAACTGATACTGATTATATTAATTTAATGAATCATAATCTAGATGCTATTAGAGAAGAATTATATCATAGTTAAAAGGATATAGCCTAAATGGTTATATCCTTTTAAAATAATCTTAATATATCATAGAATGTTACATAAATCATTAATAGCATTAGAAGGAATAATCCAACTGCGTGAAATTTCGCTTCTGTTTCTGGCTTTACAGGACTTCCTTTTATTTTTTCTATAATTATAAATAAGATATGTCCTCCATCAAATGCTGGTAATGGAAGTAAGTTAATAAATCCTACATTTATTGAAAGAAACGAAAATAAATAAAGTAAACTAGCAAGGCCACCACTAGCTTGGGCTCCTACTACTTCATAAATACCAACTGGTCCACTTAATTGACTAAGTTTAATATTACCTGTAAATAGATTTAATAAAGTAACTCCCATCTGTTTAAATAAAGATGCTGTTTTAACCGCTGTATATTCTATGGCAGATACTAAACCGTGTCGTTCTTTACCTTGCATTCCTATACCATAAATATATCTTTCTTCACCATCTACTTTTGTTTTTTCTGCTTTTACTTCATATGTTTTTACTTTACCATTTTCTTTTTTTACTTTAAATTCAGTTACATCAGTTGGATCAGTAATTGATATATAGAGAGAAATATCATCAATAGTCCATATATCGTGACCATTTATCTCTAATATTTCATCACCTTTTCTAATCCCGGCCTCATATGCGGGACTATTCTTTTCTACACTAGATAGTATTGGCTCAGTTGAAGTCGCTCCCCATATTAAAGAAATAAAAAATAACACAAGTATAGCAGAGATAAAATTAAACCCTGCTCCAAAAAACATAACTAAAAATTTTTGCCAAGGCTTTTTTCCAGGTAAAGTCCTGTCTTTAGGTAAATCCTCATCTTCACCTTCTTCACCTGCTAATTGACAAAAACCTCCAATAGGTATCGCTCTTAAAGAATAAACAGTCTCCCCTTTTTTAAAACTAAATAGTTTAGGTCCCATTCCAAGCGCAAATTCATAAACATATATTCCTGTAAGTTTGGCAAATAAGAAGTGCCCACCTTCATGTATAAAAATAATTGAGCCTAATAAAATTATGAATATTATTAATGTAACCATTATGCTCCTCCTAAATTATTCCCATTACTAATATAAATGCTAAAACTACAAAAATTAGACTATCAAAACGATCTAGTATACCTCCATGACCTGGAATCAAATTAGAAAAATCTTTTACTTTATAAGTTCTCTTAATAGATGAAAATACCAAATCTCCAAGTTGTCCTACAACAGTTAAGAAAAGTGTTGTTAATACTAACATGGCAATAGATATATTTGGATCTATTAAAGTATAATAAAATGTTGTTGCAACAAAAGTTCCCATTAAACATCCTCCTACAAAACCTTCTATAGTCTTATTAGGACTAATAGTAGGAGCTAGTTTGTTTTTACCTATATAATTACCAGTTATATATGCAAAAGTATCAGTTATAACAGTAATAAGTAGTAAATAAATCAAATAATTTAAATCATAGTTTCTTACAACAGTTATTAAATTAAATGAAATATTTATAAATAGTAAAGAGCTTACTAAATATAAAGCATCATTAATATTATAATCTTTAGATTTTTCTTTCATTAAAATTGGTAATAAGAAAACAAGAATAATAAATGCTATTAATTGATAACTCATTGTATAACTAAAGACATTTTGATTATAAGTTAGGACACTAGAGAAAATTATTAATAGATATGCAAGAAACTTTATCCAACTAGGAAAAGTCTTTTCTTTTTCTCTTATACTCATTAATTCATACATAGCCATTAATGATAATATAGTCATAAAAGCAGCAAAGAAAATGCCTCCCAATAATAATAAAGGTACAAATATTAATATCATTATAATGGCACTAATAACACGTTTTTTCATAAGACATCCTCCAATTCTTATATATTAAGTATAATATAAAATTAAGTTTTAGACAAGGTATTAACACTTTATTAATTCTTTAACTTTCTTTTTATGCATTACTTCTTTTAAATAATTAGTATGTTCTTCTATACTAAGATCTTTATTTTTATTAAAAGCTTCTTTATATAAATAA
>CALVVD010000091.1 GCA_944363745.1 uncultured Bacilli bacterium
AAACGCAAATTCCTTATATATAAAATAATACCTATTAAATTACTATCTTGAAGTAAATAGATACCACCTAAAATTAATAATGTAATAATTATAGTTAGTGTTAAAACATAAATATTGCATTCATAATTAATCACCGTTTCTAATTATTTTAATCGCTTTACCTATATTACTAACAGTATCCCTTGCCATCATAGATATATCAGTATTATCTTCTTCTGCTAACTCCCCTGCAATACCATTTATTAAAACACCCGCTGCTACTGTTAAAAGGTTAAAATCAAGATAAGCTAGAAGTCCAACAAGTATTCCTGATAAGACATCACCACTACCAGCAGTAGCCATACCAGGAGTACCTGTTGCAACTGAATAAACATCACTACCATCAGATATAATAGTAGTATGACCTTTTAATAACAAAGTTATATTATAAGTACTAGCAAACTCTTTAACTAAAATTATAGAGTCTTTTTTTATCTCAGCAATTGATTTATTACAAAGTCTTGAAAACTCTTTTAAATGAGGAGTTAGTAAGATATTACCTTTTCTCTTCTTTAAAACATTTAAATCCATCTTAGATAAAATATTTAACCCATCTGCATCTATTATTAAATTACCCCTATAATTTTTGATAAGATAATCTAATATTTCCTCTAAATGCTCATCATTACCTAACCCCATACCAAAAGCAAGGGCATCTAAATCTTTAATATAATCATTTAATTTATTATAAAAATTATTATTGTATTCTGGTAATACGTTAATTGTTTGTTCTAATATATTAGGTCCAAGTAAAGGTAATATTTCTTTTTTTACTATAACTCTACTAATACCACATCCACTTCTAAGAGCAGATAATGATAAATAACTAAGTTTTAAAGCTCCAGAATACTCTATACTTCCTCCATATATCCCTGCTTTACCAAAATCACCTTTATTAGCATTAATATCTCTTTTTTTAAATAAATCTTTTATATCACCAGTTTCTATAATCTTATCCATTAAATCCTCCCAAAATAAAGCAAGCTCATTATTTCTAATGAGCATATTGAACTGTTTTTTCAACTACTTCTTTAATATCTCTTTCATTAAATGGCTTTCTTAATACATCTACTATTGGATAATTAAAAGCTTTAGCAACTAATTCATCATCACCAACCCCTGTAATAATAGATACAGGTATCATATCGAATAAATTATTATTTTTAAAATATTCTAGTACTTGAAAACCATTAAAATTAGGCATATTAAGATCAAGTAACATTCCTACTATCTTAATACCATTATTGTTAGAAATCATTTGTAAAGCCTCATTACCATCATTGGCAACTAATACTTCAAATTGATTATTAAATATTTTACTAACAAAATTCTTAATAACAGCAGAATCATCTACAACAATAAGAGCTCGATCTTTTTTAGGGGCCACAAAAGTAGTAGCAGTACCGACTTCTTCTAAGCCTAAATACTGCTTAACTAAGTGGACAATTCGATCGAGCTCTCTAATCAATTCATCAAAATGTTCAGTTACATAGTACATATTATTTTCTTTACTAGCCATTTCATGGTTATAAGCTAATTCTGCTAAAGTATCAAAGCCAAAGTATTTAGCATCACTTTTAAGGCCATGAACCAAAATAGCGTAATTAGCCATATCACCACTTTCTTTAGTTTGTTTAATTTTTGCTTCTTTTTCATTTATATCTTGTAGGAAGTCGCCCAATGTATCATCATAAGTAGCCATATCTCCAAACAATTCTAAGCTTTTTTTAACAGTAACACCATTATTAATTAATAAATTTACATCTCTCATAATAATACCCTCCTAATAATTAAAGTATAGCATAAATTATTCATTATTTAAATATTTATTTATAACATTATCAAGCGCTTTACGTTCAATAGGTTTAGCAAGATAACTATCAAATCCTTCATTTAAATACTTCTCTTCCATACCAGCAATAGCATTAGCAGTTAAAACTACAACAGGAGTCTTAAAGTTAGGATCTTCTTTTAATTTATGGAATGTTTCTGTCCCTGTCATCTTAGGCATCATATCATCCATAAGTATTAAATCATATTTTATAGTTTTTACCTTTTCTAAGCATTCTGCTCCACTCATACAGCTATCTACTGTTATTCCATAATCTTCTAATAGTCTTGTAGCTACTTTAATATTTAGTTTATTATCATCAACTACAAGAACACTCTTACCTACTATATCTTTATCTTTAGTAAGTTCTTCTCTACTTACTTCTATTGTATCTTCTAACTTAACATTAGATGGAGCGATTTTCTGATCAATAGCAACTGTAAACTTACTACCCTTTCCATACACACTTTGAGCAACTAATTCTCCATGCATAAGTTGAACTAATCTTTGAGTAATAGCAAGTCCTAAACCTGTTCCTTCAATAGTTGTATTTCTATCTTCATCAAGGCGTTCAAATTTATCAAACAATTTATCTATTTTATCTCTTTTTATACCAATACCAGTATCTTCAACAGAGACTATAAGTCTACAAATTTCGCCTTTAATTACAGAATCTACTTTAAAGATAATGTGTCCTTCTTTAGTATACTTGGCTGCATTAGTTAAGATATTAAGAATTACTTGTTTTACTCTTGTATGGTCACCATATAAGACTTTAGGAATAGTTTCATCTATTTGCACAATTAACTCAATTGGTTTTTCGCCAATTCTAGCTTTAGTTAATGTTTTTAAATCATTAAACATTTTATAAGGATTATAATTATTATTAATTATCTCTAACTTATTAGCTTCTATCTTAGATATATCTAAAACACCATTAACAATTTCAAGTAAACTTTCACTTGCCATTAAAATATCATTAACATCTTCTTTCGCCCTTTCTGGTAAATCAGGTTCTTCTTTTAAAGCCTCTGAAAAACCAGTAATAGCATTAAGAGGAGTTCTGATCTCATGAGACATATTAGACAAAAACTCTGTCTTCGCATTATTAGCTTTCTCTGCTTGTGTTTTAGCAATATTTAACTCTTCAATAAGTTTTATATCAGGATTTTCTATTGTAAAATACATTAGAAATGTTACAAAAATTTGAACTGATTGATTTAATATCAATGATGGATTAAATATCTGAATAACACCAGATACAAAGAAAAGAATAGTGTACACAATAACTGGAAGATATTTTTTAGTTTTTAATTCTTTAAATTTAATAAACATACAAATAATAGAAAATAACAAGAAAAGTATAGAAACAAATTTAAGTAAATTAACACTAGGTCCATAAGTATATGAATAAAATTTATTACCATTTTCATAAAAATAATCAATTGGTAAAATTAACATCAAAACTGAAGAAACTAACCAAACAACAAAAACGCATTTAATTATTTTTCTACAAAAATCTTTTTTACTAAAAGAAATTATTATAGTATATATTAACAGTAATCCAATCCAAGTTAAAATATTAACTAAATATAATCTAGACACTAAATTATTTAGAAATGGAAAAGCATCAATTATCATACATGTAAATAATTGAGATATTTCTAAAATAGAACCTGTTAAACCAAAAATAATAATATAACTATAAATCTTATTTTCTATTGTATCTAATCTTTTTTTAGAAAAATACATTATAAAAACCAATACAATATAAAAAAAACTTACAAAAGAAAAATATATACCATAATTCATAATAAACCAAACATCTCCTATACTTATAAACTACTCTTAAATACTATTTTACAATAATATTCATAATTTTAACAGACTTAAATTAACAAACATAATTTAAATTGTATTATAAT
>CALVVD010000092.1 GCA_944363745.1 uncultured Bacilli bacterium
ATAAAGCTAGTTATATAAATGATTCTATTATTAGAATAGATGGAGGTGTTAAAAGATGAGTGATGAGTTAATTAAAAAAGTTGATTTAAAGATAAAAGATGAATTAAATAAAATAGATGACTTAGAAAGAATAAATAGTGAGAAAGTATTAAATGCCTTTATTAAGGAACAGGTCGCTGAGACTGATTTTAATGCTACTACAGGTTATGGTTATAATGATTTAGGACGTGATAAGATAGAGAAAATATATAGCGACATCTTTAAGAGCGAAGATGCTTTAGTCCGTAATCAGTTTATATCAGGTTCTCATGCTTTGACTGTGGCATTCTTCGCTCTTCTTCGTCCAGGAGATACTCTTTTAAGTATAACAGGTAAACCCTATGACACTATGGATGAAGTAATAGGTATTGTAGATAATCCTTCTTCCTTAAAAAGTTTTGGTATTAATTATATGCAAGTAGATTTAATTAATAATGACTTTGACTATGATAAGATTAAAGAAGTTATTACCACTAATAAAATTAAAGTAATAGAGATTCAAAGAAGTAAAGGATACTCTACTAGAAAAAGTTTAACTATTGATAAAGTAGAATCTGTTATTAGTTTTATTAAATCTCTTAATAAAGATATAATTATTATGGTAGATAACTGTTATTGTGAATTTGTAAGTAGTAGGGAGCCTATCGAAGTAGGTGCTGATATTGCAGTTGGTTCCCTAATTAAAAACTTAGGTGGTGGTATTGCTCCTAATGGCGCTTACATCGTGGGCAGGAGTGATCTTATTAACGCCTGTGCAGAACGCTTAACTCTACCAGGAGAAGGAAAAGAAGTAGGACCATCTTTAGGTATTAATAAACAACTACTACAAGGTCTATTCCTAGCTCCTTCTGTAGTTGCCTCATCCTTAAAAACCGCTATCTTTACTTCTTGTTTATTAGAAGAATTAGGTTATAATGTCGAACCAAAATACAATGAAGAGCGTGCTGATATTGTAGAGAATATTATCTTTAATGATGAGAAACTTCTTATTAAATATACTCAAGGTATTCAAATGAATTCTCCAATAGACTCTAACTCATTACCAATACCTGATGATATGCCAGGTTATACTGATAAAGTAATTATGGCAAGTGGTAGTTTTACTCAAGGATCATCTATAGAGTTAAGTTGTGATGGTCCCTTAAGAAGTCCATATATCGCTTATCAACAAGGATCTCTTACTTATACTTATGGACGCCTAGCCGTTATAAAAGCAGTTAGTAATTTAGAGTCATAAAAACTCTTCTTCCCTCATAGATTGTATTAGTAAAAGGGAGGAAGCAAATGATAAATAAACAAAATCTATGGTTTTTAACTCTTTTCAGTCTTATATTAGTACTTAGTGTCTATTATATAACTATGCCAAATGATCTATTAATCGCTAGTAATACTACTGAATCTAAAAAGACAACTGATACTAAGGATAAAGAAGATGAAACAGATAAAGAAACAGTAGAAGAAGTAGATAACTTAACCGCTCTTAGAGTAAATTTAGATGAAGAGCGTGATAAAGAAAAAACAGAACTTAAAACAACTATGACTAAAGAAGATGCTACTACTGATGAAAAAAATAATGCTTATGAACAATTAAAATATTTATCTGTAATAGAAGGTGAAGAAGAAAAATTAGAAAAATTAATAAAAAAAGAATATAACTTAAATAGCTTTGTTAAAATAGATAACAATACTATAACTGTAGTAGCTGCTAAGAAAAAACATGATGTAACCCTAGCTAATAATATAATGCGACTAATTCAAAATGAATTTGATACTAAACAAACAATAACTGTTAAATTTGAAGGAAGCTAGTTCTTTTATCTACAACAAATAATTCCTAATTCATAAACTACTAATGAAATGTCTTAGTTTTATGGAAAGGGGATTATTATGAGAGGAATACTAACTAGAAGAGAAAAAGAAGTATTTGAATTATTAGTAGAAGGCTTATCTACTAAAGAAATAGCTTTAACTTTAAAAATAAGTGAAAAAACAGTAAGAAATCATATATCTAATGTAATGCAAAAACTTGGTGTAAAAGGTAGAGCTAATGCTGTTATAGAATTATTAAAATTAAAAGAAATTAGTTTATAAAAGTACTAAACAAGTACTTTTTTTTATATACTTTACTAGGTGATTAATGTGCTAAGAAGAAAAGCCTTAAGAAAAATATTTATAACTACTATGAGTCTATTTATAATAATGACTATCTATTTAATACCATGTACAGAAAAAACATTAGAAACTAATTTAGAATTTGAATATATTACTAATCTTGCTAATTCTTCTATTTACTTATTAGATGAAAATAATCTTTTAGTAAAAACAAAAATATTATTAGATAACAAAGATACTACTAAAGATATAAAAGATATAATTACTAACTTAACTATAGGAAGTGATAATATCTTTCCAGATAATTTATATGGAGTTATTCCTAAAAATACTAAATTAAATGATGTTTTAATAGAAGACGATACGGCTAAATTAGACTTTTCTAAAGAATTATTAAATGTAGATAGTAATAGGTCTAATAGTCTAATAGAATCTATTGTCTATTCTATTACTGAATTAGATAATATTAATAAAGTTATTATTACTGTAAATAATGAAGAATTAAAGACTTATCCTAATAGTGATAAATTAATTACTATGCCCATAGATAGATCTATAGGTATAAATAATGAATATACTTATAATAGTTTAAATAATCTTGTAAAAGTAGTTATTTACTATCAAGAATTAATAAATAATGATACTTATTATGTTCCTGTTACTAAGTATATAAATAATGATAAAGATAAGATTGATATAATAGTAGAAGAACTTACTACTAGTTATATTTATGAAGATAATTTAAGTAGTATTTTAAATGAGAATGTTAAATTAACTGATAAAGAGTTAGTTGATGATTTACTAATATTAGATTTTAATGAGGCCCTTTTAGAAAATGGAGAGTTAAAAGAAGAAGTAGTATATTTACTTAGTTATTCTGTTTTTGCAAATTATGATATAAATACTGTTAGTTTTAGAGTAGAAGGAAATGAGGTAAAAAACGTAACACGTAGTAGTTTAATCTAAAAATATATTGAAAGTTAAAATTAATAATGTTATACTTTAATTATAATGTAGGTGAGAAAATGAAAGAGAAAACGCAAGATAAAAAGAATAAGATAGCAACAATAGTAATATTATTAATTTTATTGATAGTTATAATAGCTTTATCATATGCAGCTTTTAGATTTTTTGGTGAAGGGCAAAAAGATAATATTGTTACATTAGGTAATTTGGAATTAACTCTTAATGAAGGTAATACTATTAATCTAGAAGATACATATCCACTAACAGATGCTGAAGGATTAGCTTTAGATGGTTATGATTTTACTTTATCTAATACTGGTACTGCTGATGTTGATTATGTAATTTATTTAGATAATGTTGCAATAGAAGCTCCTGATGTAAAATTAGATGATATGTATTTAAAATATAGTCTTGATAAGAATGATAGTACTGGTTATGCCGATTACTTAAATAATTTAGGAACAGACGGAAATAGAGTATTAGATCAAGGTACATTAAATAGTGGAGAAGAGAACAGTTATATTCTAAGAGTATGGCCAACTATAGAAATAGATGGAGATTTTGGAGGACAAGTTTGGAAAGGTAAACTTAGAATAACTGGAGATCAAGTTAGATAGAAAGAAGGTAAAAGTATGAGAAAATTATGTTTACGATATGTTACCTGGGGGGGG
>CALVVD010000093.1 GCA_944363745.1 uncultured Bacilli bacterium
TAATCCTTTAGTAATATTAGATAAAACTAAACAAAAATATGCTTTACTGCTTAGTAAATTAGATGCCTTATCTCCTTTAAAAACATTAGAGAGAGGCTATGGTATTATTAAACTTAATGAAAAGGCAGTTACTAGTATAAAAGACTTAAAGAAAGATGATTTAATAAATATAGAATTAAAAGATGGTAGTAGGGAAGCTATCATAAAATAGGAGGAATAATTATGGAAAAGAAAGAAATGAAATTTGAAGAGAAAATAACTGAATTAGAAACACTTGTTAAAGCTTTAGAAAATGGAGATGTAGAACTAGATAAAGCGATAGATTATTTTACAAAAGCTACTAAACTTGCTTCATCTTGTGATAAAGATTTAAAAGAAGCAGAAAAAGCTTTAACATCTATAGTCAATGAAGATGGAACTCTTTCTGAATTTAAAGGAGAAGTAGAAGCATAATTATGAGAGAGATTAAAATACATGGTATTTATAAACACTTTAAAGGAGATTACTATTTAGTAGAAGAAATTGCTAAAGACTGTGAAACCTTAGAAGATGTAGTAATTTATAGAAAATTATATGAAGATGGAAGTTGTTGGGTTAGGCCTTTAAAAGATTTTATGGGGAAAGTTAATCATGAAAAGTATCCTAATGTAGAACAAGTTTATAAGTTCGAACTTATAGAACCATATAGTAAAAGAGAAAAATTTAAAGGAGAATAGATATGGAAGAAATAAGTTATAAAGAGTTTAGAAAATTTTTAGATAGCGATGTAGATGAAGCAGAATACTTTGGTTATAATAAAGAAAATTTAATCAGTTTGAAAGAACGTTTAGAAGGTTTAAGGGAACGATTTGAAATATGTGAATCTAGGATAGAAAGGGATAGAGAAAAAATTGAAGAAGAGTATAATAATATAACTGATATTGCCTATAGTAATTTTCGTAAGGCAGTAACTTTTGATGATGGAAAATCTTCATATTATTTAACTAAAGATAAAGAAAGAAATATTTATAAAATAAATTGGTATGCAAGTTGTGAGACTTCAATACTTACTAGTATGAAATTAATTAAATATAAAAATATAGGAAAAAAGTTTTCTAAAGAAATAGATAATATTGTAGAAAATAGTGTTAAATACTTTAATAAAGAAAACGTTATTGAATCAGTAAGTTCAATATTCACTTTAGAAGATAGATATTTTTCATCTAAATTAAATTGTAATAATTGTCCATTTTTCTTTATTGATAAAAAAACACTTATACCAAGTAAAAATACAATTATATCTTTTGATGATGAACTAGATAATGAAAAAACATTAAATGTTGAAGATAAACAAAAACTATTAACTAAAATTATGGTACCAAGAGGATTTTTAAATTAAGTAAAGTAATTATATATACAAGTAGAACAGTTTATACTTATAAAGCTTTCATTTTTAAAAACTTTATAATATGATATAAACAATTTATGAGGGGGATTTTAATATGGAAATAGATGATTTAAAATTAGAATTATTTGATGCAATATCAAAAGCTAAAAATAGTATGGATATCAAAAATATAAAATATGAAACTGATACTATTTATGATAGATACAAAGAAAGAGATATTATTAATGGAGAAGTATGTCGTCCATTACTTGAATCTGATATAAATATCGCTATTATTTCTTATTGTTATAATTCTGAAATATCACTATCTGATAGACTTCTAATTATTGATGGCATGATATTCTTTGCTGATATCTATGCTAATTATGAAGGAACAATGCAAGGAATTGATATGAAAAACCAAGTAACTTTAACTTTAATGTGTTATGATGCTAATAAAGAAGAACTAAACTTAGATAGTAAAGACGAGCATAACTTTAAAAAAGGTATTGCAATTGCTGCTAAAATCAATAACGAATATAAAGAAAATAAAGAAAAGTAACTAACTATTAGTTATTTTTTAATTTTAAAAAGAGCATTGATATTACTCAACACTCTTATCTCCTTCTTCTAACATTGTTGTTATAAAGATACCATAACCTTTCTTAGTATCACTTACAATAACATGAGTAACTGCACCAACTAACTTATTATCCTGAATAATTGGAGAACCACTCATTCCCTGAATAACACCTCCAGTTTCATTTAATAAATTCTGATCTGTTATTTCAAATAGAATATTTTTAATATCACTATCTTTATTAATATTTAAAATATTGATACTATAATCTTTAACTTCACTACCATTTAATACAGTCCTAATGAAAGCTTCTCCTGTTTTAACTTCATCTTCACTAGCTACTTCTATTGCTTCTTCTTCTAATATTTCATCAGTATATTTTCCAAATACACCAGACTCTTCATTAGCATTTATCTCACCATAAGTTATAGACTCATTATAAGTAGCATTCTTTTCTCCAGGTGAACCATTCTCACTCTTTGTATTATCAGTAACTGTAGCATTAAAGATCTTACCATCTTTTATTTCGAATTTTTCTCCTGTAGTTCTTTCAACTATTTCATGACCTAAAGCTCCAAATATAGTTGTTTTTGGATCAATATAAGTTAAAGTACCAATTCCTGTTATTGAATCTTTTACATAAAGACCAGTTTTACACACATCATTGTCATCACAAACCATTTTTAACGAAAGATTAGAAGACTTATCATCACGAATAATAGTTACATCTAACTCATTATCACTACTTGCTTCTTCGTTAACAACATTAACCATTTCGTTAATACTATTAACTTCTGTACCATTTATTTTTGTAATAGCATCCCCAACTTCAAATCCTGCATCTTTTCCAATATACTTACTATCTACTTCATAAAAGCCAACTACTAAAACACCTTTAGAATTAACTTCTATACCAATGGTTTCTCCACCTGGGACAATATATTTAGAATAAGCAAAGACACTTTGGGGAATAATAAAGAGTATAAGAAGAGGAAATATTATTTGTAGCTTTAATTTTTTTAAAAAATGCATTTTAATCAACTCCTTAGCTACAGTATTAGTATTTCTAATTTTTCAAAAAAAAGACGTGTTAAATCTTTCCAAAATAAGAAAAGTATGGTATAATATAGAACTTACAAGGGGGATGATAGGATTGAAAGTATGGAAAACTGCTAAATTTTTAAAAAAAGATAAAAATATTGAATTAATAGCACGTAGTTATATAAATTATATTTATAAATATGGTCCAATAAATGATATTATTAGAAAATATAATATTAGTCCTAGTGACGTTTATAAATTAAATCAATATACTGCTAATAGAATAGCAGGATTAATTATACTTTATCTAGCTAAAGATGAAAAAAGACTTAATGACATAGTTTTAAAGTATGATACTAGTGATCTATTAGTAAGTGAATTAATCCCTGAAATAGAAGGATATATAGAAAAATAAAAAGGAGGTTAATTATGGAAGCAAAGAAAACAAAATCTAATTATAATAAGAAAAGAACTATAAAGAAAGTAAATTATTTAGCTAATAGTAAAAGAATAAGAAAAGATCTTAAACTATTTAAATAGGAGAGATATGAAGTATAGAAAAATAGATATTTATAATTATATGATAGGTAATGATATAGAAAATATTGAGGAATTAGAAAATGATCCTGACTTTATCTTTGAAGTTTTAAAGCAATCTAAAGATAAAGCTTACTATTATTATTTACCAAAATATTATCAAAATAAGTATGAAGTTATAATATGCTAGGCACTGGCGGATAATATCCATTGACTTTCAGTCACATAAATCCTTTGAGGACTAGCCTTTGTA
>CALVVD010000094.1 GCA_944363745.1 uncultured Bacilli bacterium
GCACCCGTTGGACCAGTAACTCCCGTAGCACCAGTAGGACCCGTTGGACCAGTTGTACCTGTGGGACCACCTGCAGGACCAGTAGGACCCGTTGGACCAGTAGGGCCTTGAACATAACAGAAACGACATCTAGGATGAGCATTATTATTGCAAGAATCTCCAAACATAGCAATTCTCCTTTCCAATATAGTTTATGATATAATTTAAAATTTAGTTATTACTATTATCTAAGAAATGATATAATTGAAACTAGGAAGGAATAGATACTATGAACTTTAATAAATTAATACCAGAATTAAGTGTTACTAATATAGATAAAAGTAAAGAGTTTTATCTTAAATTAGGATTTAAAATAATGTATGAGAGGAAAGAAGATAAGTTTGCCTTTTTAGAACTGGAAGGTAATCAATTAATGATAGAAGAAATTAATGATAACTGGAATACCGGAAAGTTAGAGTATCCTTTTGGTAGGGGTATAAATATAAGTATGGCTATAAATGATATAGATAAATATTATCAAGAATTAGTTAATAAAAATATAATATTCTTTAAAGGAATAATGACAAATGAATACGATGTCAATGGTAAAACATATTTAGATAAAGAGTTCTTAATTCAAGACCCTGATGGTTATTTATTACGATTTAATAACTAAAAAGTAATGCAATTAAAATATAAAATGAAGAATAGCCAAAATGCAAAGTAAAAATGAGCCAAAATGTAAAATGAAAACCAGCCAAAATGTAAAATAATTATTAACAAAAACTTAAAAATATAGTATAATTTATTTAGGAGGGGATATTAATGGAAAAATATTTACCTAGAATTGTAGATAAAGTATTACAAAATAAACTCGAATATATGGGAGCAGTTTTAATTGAAGGATGTAAATGGTGTGGAAAATCAACTACAGCCAAACAGTTTGCCAAAAGTTATATTGAATTTCAAGATCCTGATAAAAAGATGCAATATGATAAAACTAATCAAACTAAACCATCATTATTTTTAGAAGGGGAAAAACCAAGACTATTTGATGAATGGCAAATGTATCCTGTTGTATGGGATTCCATAAGAATGGATATTGATCATACAGGACTAAAAGGGCAATATATTTTAACTGGTTCTGCTAGACCACAGGAAGATAGCATTATGCATACTGGAACTGGAAGAATTACAAAATTACTTATGAGACCTATGTCATTATATGAATCCTTAGAATCTAACGGTAGTGTGTCTTTAAATGATATTATAAATGGTAATGATATTTCAGGTGTTTCAAAGATAGACTTTGATGGCTTAATCAATGCCATGATAAGAGGTGGCTGGCCTGAATCTTTAAATATTGATGGAGAAAATAAATATAAAATTTCTAAAGATTATGTTCAAAGTTTATTAGCCGAAGAAATAAAAACTGTAGATGGTACTGAAAGAAACACTTCAAAAATGAGGGCAGTTTTAAAGAGTATCTCTAGGAATATATCAACAAATGTAAGTAAAAGTACTATTTTAGAAGATGTCAAAACAGAATTTGCTAGTGAAGTTTCTCGTCCTACATTAGATGATTATTTAAATGCTTTAGAAAAACTATATATATTAGAATATATTCCTGCTACAAATCTTAATTTAAGATCAAAAACTCCTTTAAGAGTTTCACCTAAACTAGAATTAGTTGATCCATCACTAGTAATAGCAACATTAAATTTGAAAAGAGAAGATTTAATAAATGATTTAAATTTTACAGGTTTCATCTTTGAAAATATGTGTATGAGAGATTTAAAGATATATGCTGATGCTATTGATGCAAGATTATCTTATTATAGAGATAAAAATAATTTTGAAGTAGATTGTATTTTAGAAACAGCTGATGGTAAATGGGGAGCCATTGAAATAAAATTAGGAGCAGGAGAAATTCCTGAAGCTGTTTCAAATTTAACTAAATTTAAAGAGAATGTAGATACAGATAAATATAAAGAACCATCATTTTTAATGGTATTAACAGGAGCAGATTATTCATATAAACGAGATGATGGAATATATGTAGTATCAATTGGAACTTTAAAAGATTAAACTATTTGCTTTATCTAATATATATTATTTTAATAGAAAGAATTATTGAATAAAAAGTTTTTAATACAAGATTATGATGTTTATTTATTAAGGATTTAATAATTAGAAAATAATGACCAAAATGTAAAATAGATTCTTAATATATAGTATTTATATGCTATAATTCTTTATAAGAAGGTGTTATTTATGAAAACATATTATATTGATTTAGGTTCATCAACAATAAAAGTTTATTGTTATGAGAATGACTTAAAACTTATAGAAGAGCATTCTATATATTTTAAAAATGACTTTGATAGAGAAAAAGGTATAAGTGAAAGTAATTTAAAGGAGTTATGTGATTACTTTGAAGAAATAAAAACTAAATATGATTTAAAGTATTATAATACTAATATTTTTGTTACTGGTATATTTAGAAATTTAACACAGGAAAGAAAAAAAGATTTAGTTAAGTTATTTAATGAAAGATTTGATTTACATTTTAATATTATTAGTCATGGTATTGAAAATTATTATTTAGCAAAAGCTATGGAGAATGATTATAATAACAAGAAAGTCTTAATTATTAATATGGGAGGCAAAACTACTGAGTTAGTAACCTTTGTAGGTGATAAAATAACTGATACTAGGAATCTAACTATTGGAGTTGGTGACTTATTAAATAGCTTTGATAAAGTTAATGATAAATATAGTGGTAATACTGTTGAAGAGATGGAAAAATTTGTTAGAGAAAAATTGTCTAATATTGAATTAGATAAAGATTATGACTGTGCAATATTTACAGGTGGAGAAGAAAGATTTGAATTGCTAACTGGATTTAATTTAGTAGATAATACTTTATTTAATGATAATATTCATAAATATATGCTTAGTTTAGAAGATTATATTGATGGTACTAAAAAGGTATTTTATGATATCTCGCTTGCTGAATTATATAAGTTAATGCCTGATAATCCTAAATGGATGAATGGGGCAAGAAGTGGTGCTATTATACCTTTAGTATTATTTAAAATGGCAAATGTAAAATGGATTATTCCGTCTGATTTAAATTTAATAAATGGAGTTATTAATGATTTAAAGTAAAGCTTAATTAAGGGGGATGTTATGGTTAAAAATGTTATATCAGTAATAGATGGTGAAGCTGGTAGTTGTGGTAAAGCTAAAGTAGTAGGTGAAATAGCAACTGATAAATCTATTAATTTAGGTGCTGCTATTACTAATTGTATGCCAAATGCAGGACATACTTTTGTAGATGAAAATGGTAATGCTACTGTTTTTAGAAATATACCAGTATCTGTGGTTAATCCTAATACAGAGTTATTTATTGGACCAGGTTCTGCTATTGATATGGAAGTGTTTAAAAATGAATATGAACAAGCTAGTAAATATCTAGGCGATAGAAAAATTTATGTTCACGAAATGGTTCCTTTAATTGAAGAGAGACATAAACAATATGAAAGGGAACATATTAAAACTGGTTCAACATTTAAAGGTGGCAATGCTGTTACTTGTGAAAAAATTATTAAAGATAAAAAATTGGAGTTTTTTAAGACCTTTAGAAATGCTATTGTTTGTTCAAA
>CALVVD010000095.1 GCA_944363745.1 uncultured Bacilli bacterium
TACAGCCTGTGCTACTAGTATAGAAGGAATACTTATTGGTTCTACCTTTATAGATAGTGGTAAAGTTAATAATGCTATTGTTTCTTGTTCTTCTCATAATATGTCTAGTGAAAAACAATTTCGTAATCCTACAGAGTATGGTTCTCCTAAACCAATGACAGCGACTTTTACTGCAACTGGTGGGGCTAGTTTACTTTTATCTAATAAACCTAGTAGAATTAGAGTTGTTAATGGACTTATTGGTACTATTGTTGATTTGAATCAAAAAGATGCCTTTAATATGGGAGCGGCTATGGCAGGGGCTGCTGCTGATACTCTTTATAAATATTTAAGGGAAACAGATACTAAGCCTGATGATTATGACCTTATTCTAACTGGAGATTTAGGTAAATATGGTAAAGAGATATTAAAAGACTTAATGAAAAGTGAATATAATATAGATTTAAATAATTATAATGACTGTGGAGTTATGTTATATGATTTAGAGAAACAAAAAGAAGTAATGGCGGGAGGAAGTGGTCCTGTTTGTTCAGCTTTAGTTAATTATAGTACTATTATTAAAGGACTCATGGAAGGTAAATATAAAAAAGTTTTACTTATTGCCACAGGAGCTTTGTTTTCTCCTATAATGCTTTATCAGAAAGAAAATATCTTGTCTATTGCAAATTTAGTATGTTTGGAGGCGATATAATGTACTTTATTAACTCATTTTTATTCTGTGGACTTATTTGTTTAATTGCCGAACTTATCTTAGATAATACGAAACTTACTCCTGGACATATTACAGCGATGTTTGTGTGTATTGGAGCGGCTTTAGATACTTTTTCTATTTATGACTTTTTAATCGCTAAAGTAGGAGGAGGAGCCTTACTTCCTATAACTAGTTTTGGACATTCCTTAATTCATGGAGCGTTGATATCAGCAGAGGAAAGTGGGGTTATTGGCTTGTTAATTGGAATATTTGATTTAACAGCAGCGGGAATAACAGCAGCGATTATCTTTACTTTTATCTTTACATTAATTTTTAGAGCAAAAGATTAGAAAATGTTAATAATAATAGTAGGAGGTGTTATGAAAAAACTTTTAATACTATTATTATTTTTTTCTTGTCTTAATGTTAATGCTAAACAAGTAGTTACTCCTTATCTAAAAGTAGGAGAAGTTTCTAGTAATTACTTGGTTAATTCTTTAGAAAAGATAGATGTTGTGACATTTTATAAACAAGAAAAGATAAAGAGAGATTATAAATATTTAGAGAAAGGTGATGATGTTTATACTATTAAAACTAATGAAGTTAAATATGGGGAATATGGAGATTATGGAAAGAAGAGAATAAAAGATGATAGTCTTGATGAAGAGAGGAGTGTTTTATATTATTATCAAGAGTTAAAGAAGATAGATAGGTTAAAAATAGAGAATGTTAATAATCTTTTAATTACTAAAATAGTTTTAAAATATAAAGATAATATTATATATCAGGGAAATAGTTTAGATATTAAACTTTCTAAAAAATATAGTCCTGAATATTTAGAATTGTTTGTTACTTGTTTTTTAAATCAAGGTGATATAAAAGGAGAATTTACTATTAGTAGTGGAGATTATATTAATAATAAATTTGTTATAAAAGATAAAGGTTATAGTGAAATAGATATTAAATTAATTAATCAACTTAAGAAGACTATGTATGAAAGTGATATATTAAAGAGTAGAGATTTAGATAATAAGTTTTATATAAATATAGTTGATAAAAAAATATTTTATAGATATAGAAAGATATATTATAAATATTATAAAGATGATAGTATTTTAGATACAAAGATAATTCCTTCATATAAAGTTATTGATGTAAGTAAGAAATATTATTTATATAGAAAAGAAATAATTGATTTCTATGATGATATTAAATTATCTAATTATTTAGATTTATCTAAAGTAATAAAATCTAGTACTGTTCCTTTGAATGAGTTAGAGTTTATTTATGATAATAATGCTTGTGGAAAAGTTAATTTAACTATTAAATATAAAGAGTTTAAAACTACTTTAACTGTTACTTTTGAGTGTGTTAAGTATCCTAAAAGTAAAGTTAAAAGGGGTATTACTAAGTCTTTTAAAAGAGAAGTTTTTGGTATTTTGTTTAAGACATTAATTTTAAAAAAATTGTAGGTTGAAATATTTTTCTAGTTCTGTCGAATTGATTGTTTTCTTTTCTTAATCTCTTTATTATTAAGAAAAGAAAGGGTGTTTATATGGATAATATTTTAGAATATGAAGGATTAGTTAGAAGTATTGTTAGTAAATATAGTTTTAGAGGTGATTATGAGGATTTGTATCAAGCGGGGATGTTAGGATTACAAACTGCTATACAGAAGTATGATAGAAATAAAGAAAGTAGTTTTATGGATTATGCCTATCTTTGGATAAAAGGAGAAGTTTTAAAAGTAATAAATAATAATTACCAAGTTCATGTTTCAAGTGATACTTATAGATTAAGTAAAGATATTAAAGAGACTAGAGAATATCTATCACAGAATTTAGGAAGGGAACCTACTACATTTGAGATTTCTTATATGTTAGGAATAAGTGAAGAGAAGGTTGTTAGTGTTATTAATGCTGTTAGTGCGCCTTATAGTTTAGATAATTGTTATTTAGATGATGATTATAATCTCTATAAAAAAATAGCTTTAATAGAAAAAGGTTATGATGTTGGGGTTCTTGATTTGAAAGAGGCGATAGATAGTTTAGATGAAAGTGAAAGGGAGTTGATTAATTCAAGATATTATCAGGATATGACTCAAAAAGAAACAGCAGAAATGCTTGGTATTAGTCAAGTACAGGTTAGTAGAAAGGAAGGAAAGATATTAGAAAAGTTAAAAACACAAATTTCTTAAAAAAAGTATGAATTTTAAAAATTGGTTCTATTTCTTAGAGTCAATTTTTAATTTTGTCTAGGGAAATTTAATAAATTGAAACTCTTTTTTTAACGAATTTTCAAAAACATCTTTTTGCATCAATTTTCTTCTTGTGTTAGAGTGTAGGCATCTGTGCAGATAAATTATATAACTTAAGGAGGAATTAATGGAACAAGAAGAAAAGAAAGAAAAAAAATTCTTTACACTTTTATCTGATACAACATTTAAAAGAATGTTTAAAGACGAAGATAGTAGATTCTTTTTTGAAAAAGTAATTAAATATTATTTTAAAATTGATTTAGAGGGGTACGAACTTTATGATAATGAGATAAATAGTGGTGGTTTTGCAAGAGATTATAGACTTGATGTCTTATTGAAAAAAGATAGAGATTTTATTATAGTCGAAATGAATAAAGATGTATCGGAAAGAGTCTTAATTAAAAATAGAATGTATCTTTACCTTATTGCTGGTGGTGGCTTAGAAAAAGGAGAAGAATTTGTTAAGATAAAAACTGAATTAATTAACTTTAATAATAGTCTTTATAAGATAAAACCTGATGCAATTAATATTGATTATACTTTAAGAGATGAGAAGTATAATGATGTAATAGATGATATAATATGCTAGGCACTGGCGGATAATATCCATTGACTTTCAGTCACATAAATCCTTTGAGGACTAGCCTTTGT
>CALVVD010000096.1 GCA_944363745.1 uncultured Bacilli bacterium
CTTATATATATTATATCAAAACAAAAAGACTACTGATATAGTTTACAGTAATCGTTGTATACTTTTTCAGCAGTCTCGTCTAAACAACATCTTTTTTATTATTTTTCTTATAAATCTTAACCATTCTTTTAACTTTTCTCTCATTATTTCTTAAAACAGAGCTAGGTAAATATTTTTCTCTACTATTTAAAGTAACTAATAACTCACTAAGTTCTTCTTCTACTTTAGTAATATCATAAACACCATCTTGAATTCTATGAATAGTAGTTAAAAGATACAATCCTAAAAACTTACTGCTATCAAGTTCTAACTTACCTCCATTAGGAACATAATAAGAATCATATACTTCATCCAATATATCAAATACCCTATGAGCTTCCTTCTTAGGTATATCTATTAACTTATCACAAACAGCATTATGATTAATTCTAACTAAATCATTACCATTTTCTAAGTAAGCTTTATATATAAAAGGCATATTATTATTAACAAAGCTCTTAGTAATATCTTTATTTAAAATACTATCAGTAAAATCTTTAATACCATCTTGACTATAATAAATATCATCAATATTTCTATAATCTTTTATTCTTTTAAATGCACTAAACAAATCTTTAATACGAGGGTTATCCATATAATTACCTAAATCTTGATTAGCATACTCTTCACTTATATTAACAACAGAAGAAGTTACTCTAACATCACTTATTTTATTATTACTGAATATTGTATAAACAAATGTCATAGCAGGATAAAAAGAATTAAGTTCAAATCTAGGTAGTTCTAAATCTTTACTTTTCATCTCTTCATAGATTAAACTATCATCTTTAATAAAGCTAGCCGTATCTAAAATATGAATTTTTAAAATAATATTATCATCACTACTATAACTGACTGAAAAGGCATAATTAGAAACATTATCAAATTTAAAAGCAGAAGAAACACTATAACTATTCTTTACATAATAGTTTGACACATCTGCCATTCTGTATTTAAGAGAAGATAGTTCTTCTAGAACTTTATCATCTTGTTTTTCTTCTATGATTTTTATCTTATCCATACTATCTGCAATAAAGTCTATATCATCAAACACTTTCTCACTATTATTATAGTTTTTAGAAATAACATAGTCTTTAAAAGTAACTAATAACAAACTAAAATCAAGTTTCTCATCTTCACTAAAAGGTGGTCCTAAAGAAAAATTCAAACTAAGTAATTCTTTATAAAAATCCGGTTCTACATAAGGTAATCCTTGATTAACTAATTTTAATTTATAATTTTCTATAAATCTATCTAATAATAGAAAAGCAAAATGTTTATCATCTTTTCTTGCACATGCAAAATTAGGAATATCTCTCATAAGTTTACTAATGTATGTATAGTTAGCATCATTATCTATTAATTCTTCTAAAATATCATAATAAGCACTAGTATCTTCATCTATAGACTCATACTTAACTGGCTTTAACTCTTCAAAGATTTTAATTAATCTTCTCAAAAAATCTTTCTCTATTGAAGCATAAACAGAGTCTTTACCTATTGACCTAATCTTATTTCGAGAAACATCTATAGTAAGTACACTTAATGTTAATAATTCTTCCTTGCTTAAAGTATCTGTTCTCTTTAAAAGTTTCTCTATTTCAATAGGAAGTTCATATTGTAAGCCAGATGAATATTCATCCATAAACTTACTAGTTCTAATATCATATAAAAAACTCCCAAACAACTCACCAACAACTGGTTCATTAAATTTCAATAACTCACTATAATCTGTATATAAATCTGTATCTGTAACTTTATCACTTTTAGGTTTAGATGAAGTTTCACTTAAAGGTTTCTTTCTTATCGTATCAGAACGAGTTAAAGCCTCATGTAATTCTTCTAACCTTCCAACATACTTACTTTTATAGTTATTCAACTTTTCTAATGTACTTTTAACATCTTTTAAAGCTTCTTTATATTTAGAAACATTCCTATAATCATTTCTTTTCTTATAATAGTTAATAGTATTAACTAAGCCATTAATTTCTTTACGTAAATTACCATCTACTTTACTAAGAACGTCATAACTAATAATATCATCAAACACATCACTATCTAACACTTCATCCAAATGTGCCATAACATAATTTACATTTTTTTCTAACTCTTCATTATTCATAATATTTCCCCCAGTACCAAATATAACTTTAGTATAACACAATTCTAAAAGAAAAAAAGACTTTTTTAGTCTTTATCCATTCAAATCCATAAATTCTTGATTTAAAGTTTGATATTTATTAGATATTTTATTAGCATCAGCTTTCTCTAATACATACCAACCCTTACGAAACATAAGTTCATAGACTTCTCTTTGTAATGAAGAATAAGCATCAAACATCTCTTTATATTCACTATATAACGTTTCATTAGATGCTTCTGTTAAGCTAACAGCATAGTTTTTAACTAACTGTTTTAAAGTACTAAGTAATGAAGAAATATAATCTTTATCATTTAGAGCCATTCCTTTAGGAGTCTCTACTTTAGGATTACAAATTTGATTATTATTCATTGTTACCTCCTTCATTTAAGATATTTAAGATTTTACTAATATTACCTTGAAATACATTGCTAGCCTTACTAAGCATATCTTTAATCTCACTATCACTTACACTATTAATAGCATTACAACTACTCTTATAAGCACCATAATTCCAATTAAACATATCACTTAGATAATCTAAATCTTTACAGCTAATCATATTAGGTACTGCACTATAATTATTTTCCATATCTTTTCCTCCCGATATTAATATGAACAAAAACAAAAAAACTATACATAAAGTATAATTTTATTTAATAGTCTTTAATCTATGTTTAATATCCAAAATTAAATCCATCGGAGCATTATCCATTTTATTTAAAACAAGTAAAGCATCCTGTAACTTAGTCTTAACAGATACATTATTCTTAATGTTCTCTACTTCTTCATCTAAATTAAAGTTTTTACTAGGATTATCTTTCATATAATCTTTAATATAGTTCTTTATATCATTAAGAACATATTCTTTTAACTTATATGAATCCATCTCCATAACTCCAAAATATCCACTAATCATATATCTATAAACATCTTCTATTGTCATAACATCCCTCTAATCATTAACTTCAAGTTTCTCTAATAGTTTATTAATAACTTTATCTATCTCTTCATCTTTACCTTTAAGACTAATTAAAAGTTTATTAGTATTAGATGACTGAGGTAACATAAACCCTGCCTCTCTCATAATATCTTCAACCATTACTTTATTAGAATGAATTAAAGTCCTATATAAACGTTTTTCATCATCATCACTAGATTTACTAATAAGATACTTTAAAGTCTTAATTTGTTCTATCTTACTATCAGCAAGTTTAAATAATTCACTGATAACTCTTTTATCTTTTACTTTTTGTTTAGGATAAACTCTAGGCAACATACTAATCGCCCGAGATGGACAAGCCGCTGCACATGCTCCACATCCAATACATTTATCAAAATCTATCTGCCCAGTCTCATTATCAGTCGCCCCAGTTGGACAGACAAAAAG
>CALVVD010000097.1 GCA_944363745.1 uncultured Bacilli bacterium
ATTTATTAAAAAGCCTAATGAAGATAAGTCTGGTTTTTTAGATTTTTATCTACCAACTAATAAAAATGATGATATGTTTCATAAATTAACAAGCCTTTATGTTTTAAAACTAGATAATAATAAATTTCTTTTCAAATTAACTGTTCCTAGTGAAAATGTTTTTACATATTTTGAAGTTAATTTTAAATAAATAATAACAAACAATATTGTTATACGAGGAATGATAAAAAATGAAAAAAATAATAAAGTGTAGTGAAAAAGAATTTAAACAAATTAAAAATGATAAACAGTTGTATAAAATATTTGATAGTGATTTGATTTTAGAGTATTTAGATAATTGTACATTAATAAATAATACTACAAATGAAATTTTGGAAATACAAATAACTTCTGTAAAGAAATATTTAAATATAAAAGATGCATTAAAAATTATAAGTTTAGATAAATTTGGAGCGTATTATACTGAAAAAGAATTTATTCAATACGTCAATAAAAATTATAATGTAGATGATGGATATTTAGTTTGTAGAATAAAAAAGTTAGAGAGTGAAGCGAAAATAAATGATAGAGTATTATTAAAAAAAATAAAAATTGAAACATTAAAACAAGAAAAATTAGGGCTTTCTGGATGCCTAGTATATCGTGTAAAAACTAAAAACAATGATGATGCTATCTTGAAAATTCAAAATATAAAAGGCTCTGATACTTTAAAAGAAGAATATGAAGTTTTAAAGTATTTGAAAGGTAAAATGAACGTTGCTAATGTTTATTATTATAATATATATGATGATAAAGAATATTTACTAAGAGAATATATTGAAGGGAAGCCATTATATCAATATAAAAAATTTGGATATGAGTTAGGTATCGAATTAAAGAAGATACATCAAAATTACTCAAAAAGTTGTAAGTTTAACAAATTTTCAACTCAAAATTTGTTAGGTAATGCCCTTGATAAGATTGATGTAGTTTATCAGTTACGTAGTGAATACTTTAAAGATTATTCAAAAAATGATTTAATTCGTTTTTTGAGAAAAAATAAACCTAATGATGATTCTTTAATACATGGAGATTTTAGCTTAACTAATATTTTAGTTAATAAACATAAATACTATTATATTGATTTAGGAAATGTTTCTATTTCAACAAAATACTTTGATATTTATATCTTAAATAAAAGCTTAAAAATAAATCACTTAGAAAATGAATATAAAGAATTTATAAAAGGCTATAATATTAAAGATTATGATGAAAAATATCTTTATTGGATGGAATTGATTGAAATTTCATATAATTAATCTCTATGAGGAGTGAATTGATATGACAGATATTTCAATAGCTAATGCTAAAAAGAATTATGGTTTTAAAAATGTATTAGATGACTTTGCTTTAGAAGTTACATCAGGAGAAAAAATAGGCTTAATTGGTCCTAATGGTTGTGGCAAAACAACATTGTTTAAACTAATTACAAAAGAAGAGAATCTTGATGCTGGTAGTATTAGTATTAGAAAAGGTGCTAATGTTCGTTTGCTATCTCAGATGCCACCAGTTGTTAGTGATAGTTGTACAGTTAAGGACATTTTAACAAGGGATTTTAAAGATATTTTTGAAATTGAAGCTTATATGAAAGATTTGGAAGAGCAGATGGCAACAGCAGAGCCAGATAAGCTAGAACATATATTAGAACGTTATGGAAAACTGCAAACAAGATTTATGGATTTAGATGGTTATAATATTGATTCTAAAATAAGTGAATTATGCAATAAATTTAGAATAAGTGAAGATATGTTGAATCGAAAATTTAATACTTTATCTGGAGGAGAAAAAACAATTGTTAATTTAGCATCAATAATGCTATCTAATCCAGATGTTTTACTATTAGATGAGCCTACAAATAATCTTGATATTGATACTTTAGAATGGTTAGAATCATATTTAAAAAGTTATACAGGAACAATTATATTATGTTCTCACGATAGATATTTTTTAGATAAAGTAGTTTCAAAAATTGTATTGATTGAAAGAGGTAAATCGGAAATTTTCTTTGGCAATTATTCATATTATTTAAAAGAAAACGAGAGGAGAATTTTAGCCGAGTTTGAACAATATAAAGATCAACAAAAAATGATAGAAGCAATGAAAAGAAAAATAAAACAATTGCAAGAGTTTGGAAAACTCGCATATCCAGGTGGAGAGTCTTTCTTCAAAAGAGCAGCCAGTATTCAAAAAAGATTAGATAAGATGGAACTTTTGGAAAAACCGGAAACTGCCAAAGAAATTCCATTAAACTTTCAAATGAATGATAGATCTGGCAAGCAAGTGTTAATGGTGAGAGATTTCGATTTATCTGTTGCTAATAAAAACTTATTAAACCAAGTTTCATTTGATGTTGTATTTAAAGATAGAACCTGTTTAATGGGGAAAAATGGTAGTGGTAAATCAACTTTAATTAAATATATAATGAATTTGTATGAAAATGAACAAGATGATAATAATATTAGAATTGGTAGTAATGTTTCAATTGGTTATATTCCACAAACAATTACTTTTGAAGATGATAATGCTACTATTTTAGATACTGCTAGAAAGAGTTATTACGGTTCTGAAACACATTTAAGAGCTTCCTTAGCAAAATTTATGTTCAATGGAGAAAATGTTTTCAAAAGAGTAGGTACATTATCAGGCGGTGAAAAAGTACGTTTAAAATTATTTGAATTAATGCAAAAGAACGTCAATTTATTAATAATGGATGAACCAACAAATCATATTGATATTACAACTCAAGAAGTCTTAGAAGAAGCTTTGAAGGAATATCCTGGAACAATTTTATTTATATCACACGATAGGTACTTTATTAATGAAATTGCCAAAAAAATCCTTTATATAGAAAATAATGGTATTAAAGAGTATTTAGGAAATTATGACGACTATATAAATAAATCAAAAATATAATCAGACAAAACTATTGACTATCCCCTTAAGGTTAATGCTATAGTGATGGTGAAAGGAGGAAGAATATGTATAGAATAGGTGAATTTTCATATCTTTGTGAGTGTACTATTAAGACACTAAGACATTATGAAAAAATGGGTATTTTAATACCTAAAGAAGTAGATGACTTTACAGGTTACAGATATTATAGCGAAGAACAAGTTAGTACTTATCATAATATTAAAACTTTACAAGAAGCAGGATTTACATTAAAAGAAATAAAGAATATTCTTGATAAGCCTAATGATAATAATATTATTAAAGAAGTTAAAAAACTAACTGAAGATTATCAAGATAAGCTAAAGAAAGTAGAAGAGATAAAAAATAAATTAAGAGGGGGAGTTTATATGGAATTAATTAAAAATCCTAAGTTTGTTATGATAGGGGAGTTTAAAGTATTAAAGACAAGAGATGATTTTAAGAAGGAATTAGAACTTATTGATAAGAAAGTTAATGAAAAGAGTTATACTAATCTACCTAGTGTTTTAATTAGTTATGAAGTAGGTTTTAAAGAAAGTGATATTACTTGTTTTATAGGTAGAGTCTTAAAT
>CALVVD010000098.1 GCA_944363745.1 uncultured Bacilli bacterium
TTATATGATAGAATGCTTAATATTGCTAATATAGATAAAGAATCTATTATTAGAAAAGCAATAGAAAATACTAAAAGAGACTTAGATGGATTAGATTATGAGAGAATGTGTTTAGTATATAGCAGTTATATTTCTTAAATATGTGAATATAATATAAATGTATACTTATTGTTAAGATTTTTTTAAAATGATACCTTTTAATTATTTAATTGATAACAAACAAAGGTGAACTTTGTTTGGAGAATAATTATAATTTTTGAAAGTTAAAAAGCAAGGGTCAAGATGAACTCAACTACGTTTCGCCCTTGCTTTTAATCTTTCATCTCTTTCTCTCAATAATACTTCTAATTGTTTTTGGTCTTCAATTATTTTTTGTTCTTTCTTCTTCATATCAATTCTATGGCCTTCAACTTTTCTTGTATTGTATATTTTGTTATTTTTAAATATTCTAACATTACTAGTAAATACATCTTGCCAAACTTCAACAGTTGTTCCTTTATAAAATACAAAGTCACTGCCATCACTATTTATAGGGATATAATAATTATTATTAATGGATATCATGTTGCCATTTAATATTTTTCTATCTACTTTAATGCACATTATTGTAGATAAGTCTGTATTATCTAAAGGAATAAAATCTGTCTCTTCTTCTAGTGGTGGATAGTAGAACTTTTTATTCAGATAATCAATGTAATAATCGTTAAACCATTTATTTAATTCATCATATGTTTTAATATTAAATCGTTTAATATCGTTTAACAATCTGTTTTGTACAACTTTGTTTTTGTTTTCAATTTTACCTTTAGCTTGTGGTGTATTTGCGTATATTAATTCAATACCTAGTTCATCTAACATTCTTCCGACTTGAGTTAATTCACCATCTTTTTGATTCCATAAAATTGTTGTTCTATCTGAATATATTGATTGTGGTAGTCCATATTTTTCAAACATTATTTTAAAAGCATAACAATAACCTAATTGACATTCTGTAGGCATAAACCATCCTGAAAGTATTTCATCAGTAGCATCATCTAAGGTCATATGCAATGAAAATAGTTTTCCATTACCAAACCAGTCATGTGGAGTACCATCTGTCATAATAAGTATTCCTCTTCTTGGAGAAGGATCTCTTAGCGGATGCTGATTAGAATCATTTTTAAAACTTTTGTGTTTAACTGGACTTTTCCATCCTTCTTTTTTGTATAATTGTTGAAAGAAAGATTTACTTCTAACTTTAAGATTATATTTTTTTACATCGTCTTGCTTTTCTTTATTCCAAATAACATCTTCATGATAAATATCCATAAACTGTGATATACTAATAACTGGATATTGATTTTTAAAATTCTTAATATATTCAATCTCTTGGCTGGGAGCGGAATTATTGGAGTTTTTACCTGTGAGTCCATGAACTAATAGGTTATCAATGTCCTTTTTTTCAACTTCTTTAGATAATCTTTTTATTTGAATTAAAGAATAATTAGTTATTTTTGCGATTTCTTTATATGTCATTTTAATTTCACCATTGTTTTTCTGCTTTAATAGTTCTAAAGCTTTTTGCTTGTTTTTTATCAAAATAAAACACCTCTTTCTATAAGAGGTATATCATATATTAAGGTATCATTTTAAAAAAATCTCTTGGTATCATTTTAAAAAAGCTTTAACATTTAAACTCAGTAAAAAAGAGCAAATTTAATTAAAAAAGAAAAGATTTATGTGCAAAAGATTGAAAAATAACATAAATCTTTTTCTTCGCATAAATAAACCATGCAAAAAAGAAGTGTCAAATACACTGTAAAAATTTCCACCACTAGTTTTCAACTCCCCTGAAATATGTTACACTTTAACCATCAAATCTTAATTGAAAATTCAAATCTAAACAATTAAAATTTGAGATTTTGTTGGAAGTAAGCATGGTGGAAATTTTGTCGCTTATTTCCTTTTTTGTTATATCACGAATCTCTTTTATTATAATAGAACCATATTCTAATAGTTGTCTTATAATATGGGCGATCTGTATTAAATAATATTGGACCTTTAAACCAACAATATGTCTACTACTCATATGGGAAATACAAAAAGTCCCATTTTTTTGTTGATTAAAGCCTTCATTTTCTATCTTCCATCTACGTCTACCCATATTAACAATTTCTTCTATATTACTATCTTTAACATTAAGATTGCTAACATAGTGAAAAGTAGTAGTTTTATTATTAGTAACTTCTATATATTTAAACACATCAAAAACATTATCATTAAACTCTACATTTTTAGATAAATAATAGTTTTCTTTATTAGTTTCATTAAAGTAGTTAACATTATCCGTAAATTGTTCATAGACATTTTTAAGTCTATCTTTCTTAAGATTAAAGATATAATACCACTTATTATCTTTACAAATATCAATCATAGGAGTAGTAGCATATAAAGCATCCCCTGTAATAATAAATTTCATTTTAGGATAATTTTTCTTAAGTCTTGGAGCCATTCTTTTAAAAGCATTAACTTCACAGTCTTGTTTCTCGTTTTCATTATTTAATTCCTTATTTTCTATCCATTCAGAATCAATACTAATAACAATGTTACCAAAAACAATTTTAGCTTCTAAGACATATTTATAGTATTTAATAATGCCACTTTTAGTTCTAGAAATACAATTACCATTTAAGTTATAATCATGACTAGATAGACCAGTAGCATCTACTAATACTTGAATAGCACCTTTATATCTAAATCTATCAAACATTTTACTTCTAATTAAAGCCTTTACCATATATTTCCTAATATCTTCTATTTCTTCTATAGAAAGAGTTTCAATAACATCTTGAATAGTTTGCCAATCAGGAACTTCTTTAAGTTCTTGGTTACAAATAGAAGATAAATTTTTAATAGCTTCATCAGTATTAAATTTTTGATTAATACCTTTCATGGTAGTAATACCGCAAATTAAAGATAATAATCTAGTCATTATAATAGTTCTCATCTTATAAGTAATATAGCTTTTATGTCTTTTATCAGTTAATTTACTAAATAAGTTTTCTAACTGTGGGAAATATTTTCTAATTATCTTTAAAACTTCCTTTAATAGATTTTTATCTTTTAAAAGTTCTCTTCTTTGTTTTCTAGTAAGAGGTTCTTTAGTTTTCTTGAATTTCTTACCTGATTTAATTGTAATAGATTTATCTTTATATTCTTTCTTTAATTCTCTTTCTTTTTTTCTTCTTACACTTCTTGGTTCATTTGCATATTTCTTTATTTCTTCCTGTAATTTTTCCTCTTCCTTTTTACTTCTTTTTTTCATTACTACATCCTTTCTTATTCTATAGTAATAATTATATCAGATTTTCTTTGCGAAGAAATTTACTCTTTTTTGCTGTTTAAACTTGCAATACTTGCATGGAATAAAAATATATGATATAATACTCTTCCTATGGAAAGGCAGTGATTTATATG
>CALVVD010000099.1 GCA_944363745.1 uncultured Bacilli bacterium
GACTGGTGTATTTCTAGACAATTATGGTGGGGACATAGAATACCTGCTTGGTATAAAGGTGATGAAGTATATGTTGGTATGGAAGCCCCTGATGGTGATGGTTGGGTTCAAGATGAAGATGTACTAGATACTTGGTTCTCATCTGCTTTATGGCCATTTTCAACATTAGGTTGGCCTGAAGAGACGGATTTATTTAAAAGATATTATCCTAATAATGTCTTAGTAACTGGTTATGATATTATTCCATTCTGGGTTAATCGTATGACTTTCCAAGGCTTAGAGTTTACTGGTAAAAGACCTTTTAAAGATTGTCTTATCCATGGACTTATTCGCGATAAAGAAGGACGTAAGATGAGTAAGTCTTTAGGTAATGGAGTAGACCCAATGGATGTTATTGATAAGTATGGTGCGGATAGTCTTAGATTTTTCTTAACTACTAATACTGCTCCAGGTACAGATTTGCGTTATGATGAAGAGAAAGTTAAATCTACTTGGAACTTTATTAATAAATTATGGAATGCTTCACGTTATGTTTTAATGAATCTTGAAGACATGAAAACAGCAGGATATGATTATCAAAATTTAAGTAAAGCTGATAAATGGATTTTAACCTTAAAAAATAACTTAATTAAAGATGTTATTAAAAATATGGATAGTTATGACTTCCATAATGTTGGTAATATGTTATATAAGTTTATTTGGGAAGACTTCTGTGATAACTATATAGAGTTAAGTAAAGCTGCTATGAATGATACAACTAAGAGTGTTTTACTTGATGTTTTAACAACTATTTTAAAATTACTTCATCCATTTATGCCTTATGTAACAGAAGAGATTTATCAGATGTTACCATTTAAAGATAGTGAGTCTATTGTAATTAGTACTTATCCTAAGTATGATAGTGAAACTGTATTTAATGAGGAGGCAGAAGAAATATCTAAAGTTATAGTTGACTTAAGAGAGATAAGAAATTTGAAAGCTACTAATAATATTAAGAAAGATGATAGATTAATGTTTAGTACTAATAGTGATTTAGAATATATTTATAAGTCACAGTTAAAGATTACTGATGAATTAATTGTTAGTGAGCCTTTAGAAGATTATCAGTCTATTAACTATAAATCTAGTTTAATTGATATTACTTATTTCTTTAAAAATGAAGTTAATAAAGAAGAGTTGGAAGCGGATATTAAGAAGTTAAAGGATTCTATCGAAAGACGTAAGAAGTTACTTAGTAATGAAAACTATGTTAATAAAGCACCTAAGAATATAGTTGACCTTGATAGAGAGAAATTAAAAGAAGAAGAAGCTAAGTTAAAGTTATTAGAAGAACAATTGTAGTTTCTTCTTTTTCTATATGCAAAATTTATAGTGACATTTATAGTGACATTTATAGTGACATCTAGTATAATTGTAATTGGAGGTGTTACTTAATGATAGGGTTGACAGAGGATAAAAGAACAGAATTTAAAATAAAACTTACAGACAATATTGAAAAAGAAGTAATTGCTTTTTTAAATACAGATGGTGGCAATATATTTATAGGTGTAGACGATAAAGGAAATATAAAAGGTTTAACAGGAAATTTAGATTTATTACAAAGAACGATAAAAGATAGAATAAAAGACAATATTATGCCATCATCTTTAGGATTATTTGATGTTATATTAAATGAAAAAAATGGTAAAAAATATATTCAAATAATAGTTGCTAAAGGCAATGAAAGACCTTATTATTTAAGAGGAATGGGTATGACACCAGATAGTTGTTTTATTAGAATCGGTTCTTCAGTAGAAAGTATGAGTCAAGAAGATATATTAAATTTGTTTTCTAAACGTACAAGAAATTCTTTAAAAAATATTAAATCACCTAAACAAGATTTAGAATTTAAGACCTTAAAGATTTATTATCAAGAAAGAGGTTTTGAAGTAAATGATAATTTTTTAAAGAAACTTGACTTTTATAATGATAATAATGAATTTAATTATCTAGCCTACTTATTAGCAGATAATAATAATATTTCTGTTCAATTTGCTAAATACAAAGAAAATGATGTTTCTAATTTAATAGAAAATGAAGATTTTGGATTTTGTTCTTTAGTAAAAATAACTGATAACATTTTAAATAAAATAATTTTAGAGAATAAAACTTACACTAAAATTGAATATAAAACTAGAAAAGAAATTAAGTTGTATGATTATAATGCGGTTAAAGAGTTGGTTACAAATGCTCTTGTTCATAATGACTGGTGTAATGGATATTCACCGAAGTTTGAGTTATTTGATGATAAGTTAGTTATTTCATCAAACGGTGGTATTCAAGAAGGAGTCTCACAAGATGAATTTTTAGAAGGTTTTTCTAATCCTAGGAATCCTGAATTAATGAGAGTTTTTAGAGATTTAGGATTTGTTGAACAATTAGGAACTGGTATACAAAGAGTATTAAAAAGCTATGATAAATCTATATTTAATTTTTTTCCAAATCACATAAGAGTTAGTATTCCTTTTAATGAAAATCAATTTAAAAAAGAAACAAGCAAATTAAAATATGAATCCTATATATTTCTTAATCAACTTCAAAAATCAATTGTAAAATTAATTATGGATAGACCCAATATAACACAAGATGAATTAGCTAGGTTGCTTGATGTAAATAAAAGAACAATTATAAGAAATTTTAAAGTACTTATTGATAACAAATATATTGAAAGAATTGGTGCTAATAAAAATGGTTATTGGAAAATAACAGATAAGTTATTGGAAGAACAATTATAGGTTCTTCTTTTCTTCTAAAACCATCTTTACTTAAATAAAATGTAATGATAAAATCTAAGTATAGAGAGGATAGATATTATGAAGAAATACGGAAAGATAATTATTATTGTAGTTGGTATTCTTGTTGTAATTACTTTACTTATCTTAATCTATTTTAAGACTACATTTATTAGTAAAAATGAAGTAAAGGATATTGTTGCAGCGAATATGAATGTTAGTAGTGGTGATTTATATTTTGAAGATATTGATTTTGAGCTAGATAAAGGTATTTATGAAGTAGAAGTATGGTATATTAATGATGCTGCTTATGAATATAAGATTGATGCTAAAGAGGGTAAGATTATTTATACAGACTTTAAATATTTTACTAATCAAAATAACTCTAGTAATGGTAATAATAACAATAATGGCAATAGTAATAATGGTAACTCTAATGGTCAAAATAGCCTTAATGGGGTAACTGCTAGCATAACTCTTGATGAAGCGAAAAACATTGCTTTAACTGCTGCAGGACTTGATATTAATAGTGTTCAGTTTACAAGAGAAGAGTTAGAGCATGATAATCATACTTTAGTTTATGAGTTAGAATTCTTTTATAATAATATAGAATATGATTATGAGATTAATGCTACTACTGGAGATATAATTAG
>CALVVD010000100.1 GCA_944363745.1 uncultured Bacilli bacterium
TACTAAAAGATGGGGTGTTTTATTAATTTCACACCAAATAACATTACCCATAATATTTTTACCTAAAGGACAAAGTAATTTAGAACCGTCAAGAGACTTAGGAACTTTTTCTAATACTTCTCTAAATGATACAGAAGCCGTTTCTTTATTAGCAATTTCTATACCTACTGTATTCTTACCAGGAATAGGTGCTTGGATTCTAACATCTTTAGTAGCAATCGCTAAAGCTATTTCCCTATGAATTGATAAAAGCTTACTGACTTTAGTACCAGAATGAAGTTCTAGTTCATACTGGGTAACAGTAGGACCAATATGTACTTCTACTACTTTACCAATAATATTAAAGTCTTTTAATACTTTCTCAAGTATTTCTATATTCTTTTCAATTAAACTTTGATTAACATTATTTTTCTTCTTCTTAGGAGCATCTAATAGATTAATAGATGGCAAAACATAATTATGTTTTACTTGAGGTACATCTTTAACTTTCTCATTATTATCTACATTATCTTCATCATTAACTTTCGCTTTAGTAAGTTCATCAATACTAGATATAACAATACGTTTATCTTCATCTTTAATTTCTCCCATTACAGGCTCTTCATTACCTGTAATAATAGGTTTCTTATTCTCTTCTTCCTCTTTAGAAGATTTATCTCTTTTAGGAAATTTTTCTTTGGCTTTACTAGCTTTATCTTTAACAAAATCAACAATAGAAAAGCCTGTAAACAAACAAAATCCTAAAATAATTAAAGTCCAAGAAATTATTTGCATACCTTTATATGAGAACAGTAACATAAACAATACTCCAAAAGTACAGCCTATAATACCTCCACCAATAGCATCAGGTCTTGCACCTTTCATAACATTAGAAAAAGATGATATTAATTGATTTACAGTTTCACTAAACACTTTAATAGCATTACTATCATTTTGTAACAAATAATTTTCATGCATTAAAACAAGTAAACCTATAACTAATAAATAAATACCAAGCATTTTTGTAGTAAATAAATTAGGCCAAGTTCTATTTATGATTAAATATGCTCCAAGTACTAAAAGTATTACTAGTAAAACATTATAAAACACTCCTACAAGAAATATTGCAAAAGATGCAATCATTCCGCCAACAGGACCATATCTACCAATCCCAAGTATTGATGCTAATACAAGTAATATTCCATATAATTCTGTAGAATGAGCGAAACCTTTTTTAGTTTCTTTTTTCTTCTTTCTTTTTGCCATAAATACACTACCTCTCTACACTATCAAATCTCTACTCTTTCAGTATAACAAAACTAAAGAATAATTTAAAGCATTTGTCACTCATTTGACACTTTAATTTTATTTAAAATATCCATAACTTCATAAAATACTTTATGAGTATTATCTTTTTCTTTACTAATACCTGTTCCTACAAAGTCATTAATTTCTTTTAATACCAAATCTATATTACTTTTATTAACTCTATCTCTAATTAACTGTAAACAAGTATTTTTATATCCTCTTAACATAATACCTGCTAAAGCTTTATAATATGATTTTTCAGGTAATTTAGACATCTTATAGTAATGCATTGCTATTTCATCAGTCACTTTTCTTTTATTAGTTAAAATTATTTTATTAGTTCTAAATACACCATTAGGAGCAGACTCACTTGGAACATTAATAACTATAGCATCTTCTGGTATTATTACATCATATAAAGTATCACCTCTAACTAGCCATCTAAATATCTTATCTTCAGTTGAAAAGTTAAAACCGCCCATATCTTTAGGACTACTAGCATTAGAATTAAAGTTATTAGCAGTATTAACTTCATTTATTTTATATTTTAAATCATTATTAGCACCACTAACATTATCAAACATTACTTTTAAATACTTTGTACCCATATAATTATTACACTTCCTATTTTTTATTATCTTTTACAGTTATATATCTTTTTGAAGAAATACCTAAATAATTTCTAATTTCTTTAGCAGTTTTTGGTTCCTTACAAAACTCTAATACTTTATTAAATGTTTCTCTTTGTGTATCACTTTCTGTATCACTTTCCATATTATATATAGTATTTATTATATTTTGTTGTTCAGTTTGTTGTCCACTTACTTGTTCACTTACTTGTTCACTTACTTGTCCACTTACTTGTTCACTTACTTGTCCACTTACTTGTTCACTTACTTGTTCACTTACTTGTTCACTAACACTTCTTATTAAAAGAATAACATATATACATAATAAAGTACAAATACTAAAAGCATTGTAATTCCTTCTTTTTTACTAACTTCTCTTTCACTTCTTACAAAGACAAATAAAAGGAATGATGATAAGAATACTGCAAGGATATCAATAAAGCCAAAACCTTCTAGAACAATATTACCAAAAATAAGAATAGGTAATCCTAAAACTATACATATATTAAAGATATTAGTACCTATAATATTACCAATAGCCATATCAAACTCACCTTTTCTAGCACTAGTTACAGTCATAATCATCTCAGGTAAGCTTGTTCCTATTACAATAGCAGTCATAGTGATGGCTTTCTCACTCACATTTAAAGCACTTGCAATATTTTTAGCCGAATTTACAATTAAATCACTACTATAAATTATTAAAAGAATTGTAATTAATAAAAGTACACATGAAATAAGAGAAGAATATTTACCTTTTTCTATATCTTCATTTTTTTACTTCTTTTAAATAACATTCCCATTAAATAAAGTACAAACATGCAAAATAATAATATTAATACTAAACTATCACGTCTTGAAAAAGTATTAGGTGTTAAAGGATTGAAAACTGCATCTAACATAAGAATAGAAAAGACTGTTGTAACAATAAAAAGTAAAGGCAATTCTTTTTTAACAGTAGCATGTCTTACTTTAATAGGTCTTATAAAACTTGCAAGTCCTATAATTAAGAAAACATTTACAATCGAGCTACCTATAACATTGGCAAAAGCCATTACTCCATCACCACTTGCCACACTTCTAAAAGAAATAGCAACTTCTGGAGCACAAGTTCCAAAAGAGACAATTGTAAGAGCAATTAACATCTTAGGAACTCTTAACTTTAAAGCTAACGATGAAGCAGCATCTACTAAAACATCTGATGATTTCACAATAATAACAAAACCCACTAATAAAAGAACTATATCTAAAAGCATAACAACACTTTCCTTTCCATCTATAATATTAGTATATATTATTTAAGAAGTTACTTCAAATAAAAGGAAGCCTAGTTTACACTAATATTATTAACAAAATTAATAAATTTACTAAAAAAATAAGAATGGTTAAATACCACTCTTAGTCATAACTTTCATCTTATCATCAAATTCATCTATTGTATCATCAACTATTCCCAATACTTCATTAAAAGCTCTTATATTACTATTTACAT
>CALVVD010000101.1 GCA_944363745.1 uncultured Bacilli bacterium
TTAATACCAACACTATCTCCATATTCTTTAACTCTATCTCTACACTCTCCAATACCAACTATCTCTTTAACAGGACTAATAAAGTTATCTAAATCATGAAAATCTTGTCCTCTTTCTAATCCTCCAAGTATTAAAACAACATTTTTATCAAAAGCAGATAAAGCTATCTGGGTACACTTAGTATTAGTAGCCTCTGTATCATTATAATAGTCTACTCCCTTAACTTTATCAATAAACTCTAATCTATGTCTAACCCCTGTAAATGTCTTTAAGACAGAAACTATTGATTCATTATCAACACCTACTTCTTTAGCAATCATAATCGCAGCAAGAGCATTTTCAACATTATGATTACCTTTAAGTAGAAATTCATCACGATCCATAATAAATTCATCATAATAATAAAGTTTATTATCTAATAAATATGCTCCATTTATCTCACGTTTAGAAGAAAAATACTTAACATTACTATTTATATCAACAATACCCTTCATAACATCATCATTTTCTATATTAACAATAGCAATATCTGAATCTGTCTGATTCTTAAATATCTTAAGTTTATCTTCTTTATAAGCCTCATAACTACCAAAAAAATCTATATGAGCTACAAATAAATTAGTCATAAGTGCAATATGTGGTTTAAACTCTTTTACATTCGCTAACTGTTGACAAGATACTTCCATGACAATAATATCGCCGCTTTCTAACTTATCTAAAAAACTACATAAAGGATAACCAATATTACCAGCTAAATGAACTCTCTTACCACTCTTTTTAATCATCTCATAAGTAAGAGTTGTTGTCGTAGTCTTTCCATTAGTACCTGTAATACCAATTAAAGTTACATCACTCGGTAATAATCTATAAGCCATTTCTACTTCATTAATAACTTCTATCCCTAACTCTTTCGCTTTAACTACATATTTATGATCATTCCTAATACCAGGATTTTTAATAATATAATCAAAACTATCATCAAGCAAATCATCAGGATGACTATCAAATATTAAAGTAACCCCAAGACTCTCTAATTCTTTAAGTTTATCTTGATCTTGTTTATCACGACTTCCCCCATCATTTAAAATAATTGTATTATTATATTTACTCAAATATTTAGCAGCCTCATATCCACTACGAGCCATACCAAGTATTAATATTTTTTTATTTTCAAACATAAGTATATCACCCATCCCTCTAATAACATTATACTAGATTATTGAAATAATTAAACCCTTTAATTGAAAAGTAATAAATATACTGGTATAATTAAAAATAGATAGAGAAAGGAGTAATAAGCATGAAAATAATTACCCTAACAGAAAAAGAATTCGATAAATTTGCAAGTACTCATAAATATCGTAATTATTATCAAACATCAGCATATGGAAGAACTATATCAAAAAACGGTTATGATATTCACTATATTGGTATTATTGATGACTATAACAATCTATTAGGGGCTTCTTTACTACTTTATAAAGAAGTATTTATGAACTATAAAATCGCTTATGCTCCAAGAGGATTTCTTTTTGACTATTTAAATATAACAAACCTAACAGAATTTACTACAAGATTAAAAAAGCTTTTAGGGAAACAAGGCTTTATGCTTGTAAAAATAGATCCTTTAATCCCTGTAAATGTTAGAGATAATAACGGAAATATTATGAATATAAATAATGAAGCTAATATTGTATTAGAAAACTTAAAAAGCACAGGATATACTTATCAAGGTGCAACTCTTTTCTTCGAAAATGAAAAGCCAAGATTTGAAGCAATAGTAATGTTAAATAAAGATATAAAGGAGATTTATCAAGGCTTTGAAAAAAGAGTTAAACATAAAATAAAGAAAGCTATTAGAAGTGGTGTTGAAATATATAAAGGAGATAAAGATGATCTAGAAACATTTTATGAACTTATCAAAAAGAAATATAATAAACCATTAAATTATTATATAGATTTATATAACAATTTTGAAGAAGATATTGATCTTTACTTTGCTAAACTAAATACTGAGACATTTGTTGTTACTAGTAGATTACAATATGAAAAAGAAATAGAAGAAAACAATGAACTAGCTAATAAAATTCAAAATGCAACTAATACAAATGTTAAAAAGAAACTAATTAATGAAAAAATAGAATCTGATAAACTTGTAAATATTTATAAAAAGAGCTTAGTATGGGCAACTAATTTATTAAAAGATAATCCTGAAGGATTAATCATAGGTACAGCTTTAAACCTTTGCTATGATAATGTTTGTTATTTAATAATAGAAGGATTTAATCAAAGTTTTAAAACTCTAAATTCAAACTATCTTATCAAATGGAAAATGATAAATGACTACAAAAATAGAAACTTTAAATATATAAATTTAAATGCTATTAGTGGAGAATTTAACAAAATAACAAAATATACAGGACTTAATGAAATGAAATTAGGATTTAATTCTTTAATCACTGAATATATAGGTGAATTTGAACTTGTTATTAGTAATCTACCATATAATTTATATAAAAATTTAAATAAAGAAAAAAAGAAATAAAAAATATTCTAATCGCTAGAATATTTTTTTATATCATCTTCATTAAAACATATACTATCCATTATTTTATTTATAACATCTTCCCATTTTTCATATTCTGCAACTGGAGCATTAAACTCTACTGATACAAGCTTATTTTCAAGTGTAAAATATCTGATATTATAATAAGTAGTACCATCATTAGCAACCAATCTAGCAAATGTTTTATCATAAGAATTATATACACCATTATCCATTACTGTCATATTACTAAGACTAGAAACTCTACCATTAAGATAAGCTTCAAGCCCATCATCAGTCATATCTTCATTAGTAGTACTAATATAAATATGTTCCTTATCATCTTCACTCATAAATACAAGCTCTGGTCGATTATTATAGTTATACTTACTTTTCAATGTCTCTTCATCAAGCATGATAAAACTATCAGGAACATTTAAAAAGAAACTCTGATCAACTCTATAAGATTTAAAGTTAATCTCTACCCCATCTACTTCAAGTTTTTTAGCTTTTTCTTTTTCACTAACATTTTCATTATTTTTAGAAATTTTCTCTTGATTACTATTATGAATAAAGTTAGCCACAAAGAAAGCTACAACTACTATTACAACTATACCTATAACCCCTAAAATAATCTCTTTTTTCTTCATATTAAACACCATAAAAATTATAGCATATCTTAACAAAAAAAAGAAGTCCTAAGACTTCTTTTAAGTTTCGTTTTATCCTTCGATTTCAGAAACAACACCAGCACCAACAGTACGTCCACCCTCACGGATAGAGAACTTAGTACCTTTTT
>CALVVD010000102.1 GCA_944363745.1 uncultured Bacilli bacterium
GTTATTAATGAAGTACTTGCCAATAATCATATTATTGAAGTAGATGAAAATACTAATCCTGATTTAATTAATTTTAAAGATTATGATAATAATGCTAAGATATATAAAAATGAATATGAAAAACAAATTTTAACAAAAGATCCAGGAAATGATTTATATAAAGTTATTGAAGTTAGTGGTAGTGGTTATCAAGGTTATTTAGTAGCGATATATGACCCGTCCCGTGTTTCTATTGCAACAACGGCTTATCTTGGTAAAAGAGGAGAAGCGATTACTACAGTTGCTAAAAGAGAAAAGGCTATAATTGCTATTAATGCTGGTGGCTTTTATGACCCTGATTGGAATAGTAATGGGGCTCTACCTCATGGTACAGTTATTAAAGATGGAAAAATTGTAAGTGATTTTGATGATGCTGCAATGGGTGGAGGCTTTGTTGGCTTTACTAAAGATAATAAACTAGTACTTGGTAAAATGACTAAGGAAGAAGCACTTGCTATGGGAATTAGAGATGCTATTGAATTTGGACCTTTCTTAATCGTAAATGGTAAGAGTAGTTTTGTTAAAGGTAATGGTGGTTGGGGTATTGCTCCTCGTACTGCTATTGGACAAAGAGAAGATGGTATAGTCTTATTCTTAGTAATTAATGGACGTCTTGCCACATCTATTGGTGCAGATATGGGAGACTTAACTGAGATAATGGAAAACTATGGTGCTGTTAATGCTGCTAATATGGATGGTGGAAGTTCTAGTGCTTTAGTTATCAATAATGAGATTATCAATACACCAGTAGCAGGTGGTAAAGATGGTCTTAGAGATATACCAACATTTTGGATAGTTAAGTAAATTAACTATTCTTTATGCAGGAATGGCGGAATAGGTAGACGCACTACTTTGAGGGGGTAGTGATTAGTTAATCGTGCGAGTTCGAGTCTCGTTTCCTGCACCATTTTAGAAATTTACTGGGACTTTTAAGTTTTATTATATTTTGATATTAGTGGAGAGAGCAATAAGTTGCCGAAAAGTGTTCGAATGGATGAAAAATAAATTTGACAAAAAAGCTTTTTTTTGCTATGATTTACTCGTGAGCACTGGAGTGGACTAAGGTCTTCCAGTCTTTTTTGTATATTTTTTAATATTTTGAATATATTATTAATGTGGGAATATAATTTCCCCTAAGTGAGCACACAAAAGATTTTTCTTTTGTGTCTTTTCTGCTATAATGTTTTATAGGTGATGTGTAATGGCAGAAAAAACATTTTTAACTATTGATGAGCTAATAACCAATATTAAATTAAAAAAAATTAATATAAAAAATGAAGATAATGTTAGAAATATTTTAGAAACTAATAATTATTATTTTATTATGGGGTATAAATTTGCCTTTAAAAATATTGATGGTACTTATAAAGAAAATACTTCTTTTGAAGATATTTATTCATTATACTTGTTTGATAAAATGTTGAAATTAGTTATTTTAGATCCTATTCTTGAAATAGAGCAAAAACTTAAAACTATATATATAAATAATTATAGTTTTAGATATGGATTTAAAGTAAATGATATATTAGATAAAAATAATTATGATTTATCAAATAATTATTTAGATAATACATTATCAAATTTAAATAAACAGTTAAATGATTTTGGTAATAAAAATAAAGCAGTAATGTTTTATAGAAATAATCACTCATTTATTCCTCTGTGGGTATATATGAAAATATTATCATTTGGTATGATTCGTGATATGTTTTATGTATCAAAATCTAACGATAAAGATTATATGAAAAACAAATTAACTAGTGAGAACATCAATAGTAGTGAAACTGCTAATATGTTAAGATTACTTGTTAGAGTGAGAAATATTTGTTGCCATGATGATATATTATTATCATTTGTAGATGATAAATTAGGCATAAAAACTACAAAATATCATAAAGAATTTAACTTAAAGAAAGATAGAAATACCAACATTATTCAAGGAAAAAAAGATTTGCTTGCTATTTTAATCTCTATAAAGTTTTTTTCTACTCGCAAGAAGTTTAATGCTTTAATAGATAATTTATCAAAATTAATAAATGAGTATGACAAAAAAATTGGTTCATTAAATAGAAAGCAATTATTGTCAATAATGCATTTGCCAGAAGATTTTGAAATATTAAAAAAATTATAATCAAAATATAAATTCATAGTAAAATAAATGTATAATTGATATATTTATTTGCTATATTTTTAACTAAAGGAAATGGTAAAAATACAATATATGTTTTAAAATGAATGATTAAATGTGAAAGTTAATCAATTTATTATTTTACCAACTATGGTATAGTATAAATGTTAATGGCGATGTGTGTCTTCGGATCCCATCTATGCAAGTTAGATGCGTCTAGTTTGCTTTTTATTTTTAGTTTTTATGACAAAAGTGGTCGAAAAGTGGTCGAAAGGTTGCTGAAAAGAATTGATAATTTTAAATATAAAGAAAAAAGCATAAGAGATACTATACTTTTTATGTAATAATTTGTAATTATTTATTTTAAAGCTTCATTTCATAAAAATGATTATGGTAATGCCTAATAGTATATTTTATTTTTTTCTTGGCTTTAAAACTTTAGCAGTGCCTTTATTTGTAGTTGCTAAATTTTCTTGTTTTTTTAAACCTAATGTTTGATAAAAGATTTCTTTCATTTTATCAGGACTATCTACTATTTCATTTTCTTTGTAATAAGTTATTAGTTTACTGATAGCATCTTCTATTGTATTAAATTCTTCATATTCAAATTTTGATGCTCTATCGATAACATAAAATTTAAAGATGTCATCTGTTTCTTCTAAACAGATATCACCCAATCCAAAATTAATACTTGGTCCTAAATATGGTAAATATTGTATAGTTAATTCTTTTTTTAATCATTTATAAATAATATCATTATTTTCATTTGTAAAATATTTTCTTTTAGAGTTGTTATTACCAATAGTATTATTAAAAGATTCATTTATTATTTTTTCCATAAAAGCTTTCATTCCTTTCTTCTTTGATATTATATTATAACAGAGATTTCATATTTGTAAACTTTTTATTTTCTGTACTTTTCCGGATAAATTTATGGTTATTTCCAGTTATTTTAATCAAATTATAAAAGATATAATTGTTAATTTTTTCCAATTGATTAAAACTACTTTTCACGAATAAATGTTCGTGATAAAATAATTATGGTGAGTTAGATGGAAAAGGTATATAGTTGTATTGATTTAAAGAGTTTTTATGCATCAGTAGAATGTGTAGAAAGAGGACTTAATCCCTTAAAAACTAATCTTGTTGTCGCTGATAAATCTAGGACAGAAAAGAC
>CALVVD010000103.1 GCA_944363745.1 uncultured Bacilli bacterium
TTTTTCTCTTTTATAATAGGACTTTTTGTTTTGTAAATAAAATTTAAAAACCGGACATTTTGTTTAAATAGTCACAAAAATTATAAACTAATAGATAATTTGGATAGTATATATGATATAATTAAAGCAAAAGATAGGTGATATATATGAAAAGAAATATAGTTTTAACTGGAATACTTAAAGATAATGATTTGTTTTTAGTAGTTAAAAGAAATGAAAATGACATATTATTTCCAGGTGCTTGGGAATTTCCTGGTGGACATTTAGAGGATGGAGAAACAATAAAACAAGGTTTGGCAAGAGAACTTAAAGAAGAAATAGGATTTAATGATGATTTTGAACCAATAATTACACACTATACTGATGAGATAAAACAAAAAGATGGAAAAATGGTTCATAATATAGAAATAGATTTTATTATTGATGTTAATAAAGAAAATTTAAAAATTAAATTGAGTGAAGAGCATAGCGAGTATAAATGGGTAAAAAAAGATTCAAAATTATTAGACAGTTATATAAAAGAAAAATTATCTAATGTATAAAAATAGAAAGTACAAAACTGTTATTATTTAAATAACAAAAGAAGTAAGAATTTATACTTACTTCTAATCATGGAGATATCTCATTTACACAGATTTCCTTACACACTCGAAAGTACAAAACTGTACCTTCTTTTTTATTGCTTCTATAATCAGTAAGATTTACCCCAAATAACCATATCTTTAGCTTCTTTACCACAACATACACATTTATCACTTATATGTTCTTGGTCAAATGGTATACATCTAGATCCTGCTCCAGTTACTTCTTTAACTTTTTCTTCACATTCTTCACTGCCACACCACATAGCTTTTATAAAGCCTTTTTTAGTTTCAAGTTTTTCTTTCATTTCATCTAGAGTTGTAGCAGAATCAATATGACTATCTAAGAATTCTTTAGCTTTATTATACATATCTTTTTGCATTGTTTCCATAATCTCTTTAGCTTTAGTTGCTACTTTGTTAAACTTAACTTCATATTTTTCTCTATTATCACGTCTTACGATAGTAACAACACCTTTTTCTAAATCTTTTGGGCCAACTTCAATACGAAGTGGAATACCTAATATTTCCTGATCACTAAATTTATATCCTGGTGTTTTATCAGATAAATCTATATCTGTTCTAATATCTTCTTTCTTTAACTCTTCTAATAAGCTATTAGCTTTATCAAGTACTCCTTCTTTAGTTTCATTAATTGGAATAATTCTAACTTGAGTAGGAGCAATTCTTGGAGGTAGAACTAAACCACTATCATCACCATGTACCATTATAATAGCACCAATTATTCTTGTAGATAGACCCCAAGATGTTTGATTAACAACTTCTAATTCATTATTTTTATTTAAGAATTTAATATCAAAAGCTTCAGCAAAACCAGTTCCAAAGAAATGACTTGTACCAGATTGTAAGGCTCTACCATCATGCATCATAGATTCAATAGTAAGTGTTTCTTCAGCTCCAGCAAATTTTTCACTTTCTGTTTTTCTTCCCTTTATTAAAGGTATAGCTAAATCTTCTTCTACTAAAGTAGCATATATATCTAACATTAATTTAGTTCTCTCCATAGCTTCTTCACGTGTTGCATGAATAGTATGTCCTTCTTGCCATAAGAATTCTCTACTTCTAAGGAATGGTCTTGTAGTTTTCTCCCATCTTAATACTGAATTCCACTGGTTATATAATTTAGGTAAATCACGATAAGATTTAACTTCTTTATGCCATAAATCACAGAATAATACTTCTGATGTTGGTCTTACACAAAGTCTTTCTTCTAATCTTTCATTACCACCTTTAGTAACCCAAGCTACTTCAGGGGCAAAACCTTCAACATGCTCTTTTTCTTTATTTAATAAGTTTTCAGGAATTAATACTGGTAAGTAAACATTCTTTACTCCTGTTTCTTTAAACCTTTTATCTAGATTATTTTTAATATTTTCCCAAATAGCATAGCCATTAGGTTGATAGATTAAAAAACCTTTAACACTAGAGTAATCACATAATTTAGCTTCTCTTACAACATCTGTATACCACTGAGCAAAGTCAACATCTCTTGATGTTATTTTTTGTACTAATTTTTTATCTTTATTATCCATAATTTCTCTCCTTTATATATTTATATACATTATTTCATTTCCATGTTCATCAATAATTTTCGCTACATCATTAAAATCTAAAAATACAGTAGCTTTATTAGTATTAGGATGAAATCCTACATTTTTCATATTCTTTAAATCTTTATCAAAGACAAAGATAACACTTTCATCGTCATTATTGATTACCCCGAAGGGAGATACATATCCCTGTTCTAAGCCAAGGTATTTCTTTAATCTTTCATCACTTCCAAAGCTTAGTCTTGTACTACCAATTTTTGTAGCAAGGCCTTTTAAATCAATATTTTTCTCGTGTCCGCAAGCAACTAGATAATGTTCTTTACCATTAGCATTTCTTAAAAATAGATTTTTACAAACATAACCTTTCTCTAATAATCCAAGTTTTTCCATATCTTCAATAGTATGGACTTCATCATGTTCTACTAAGTTGTATTTAATATTTTTCTTATTTAGTAATTCGATTACTTCATTCATATTTTTCCTCCTATAAACCCAAGATATTATCTATTTCAGATAGTGCTTCTAAAGATAAATTTGCAAATTCTTCTAGAGTAATACCTGTATTTTCAATAGAGGCCATATAATCTCTATTAGCACCTTTAGCATATCTTTTTTCTTTAAATCTTTTTAAAATAGAACTTACTTTAACACTTTTTATTTTCTTATCAGGATATCCTTTAGCGATAGCGACAATAAATCCACTCATTGGATCCGCTGCTAGAAGAGCATATTCAATATCTGTTTTAGCTTTCTTACCATTTAAGGGATTATGGGCAAGAATAGCATTATAGATAATGTCATTACCAAAACCTTCTTCTTTTAATATTTCAACTGATTTAGGTCCATGAAAAGACATATCCTCTTGCCAATTAGAACACTCTTCATCAAGGTCATGTAAAAGTCCTGCGATTCCCCATAATTCTATATCATTCGGGGCTAGTTTTGTAGCAAGTTTTCTCATAATAGCTTCTACTGCTAGAGAGTGTGTTATGTAAAAATCATTCTTAACATATTTCTTTAAAATTTCTAAAGCTTTTTCTCTTTCCATTTAAACACCTCACTAATGGTTAAATTTTACCATAAATATATATAAAATGCAAAATAAATGTTTGACATTATATTTATTATAGAGATAAAATAGATATTGAGAAAGGAATATGTAGAATTATGGGATTAATTGT
>CALVVD010000104.1 GCA_944363745.1 uncultured Bacilli bacterium
AGTCCTATGGACTATTTTATTTCTGTTATTTCAACATCATAACTGCCATTAGGACTTTCTACAGTAATAATATCTCCTACTTTATGATTAAGTAGAGCTTTAGCGATAGGACTTTCATTAGAAATTCTTCCTTCAAAAGGATCTGCTTCTTGACTACCTACTATTTTATATTCATCTGTATCATCTTCATCATCTACATATTTAATAGAAACGGTACTACCAATTCCTACAACATCTTTTGGAATATCTTTAATAATTTCTACATTTTCAAGCATCTTTTCAATAGTCTTAATTCTACCTTCAATTTGTGCTTGTTCATTTTTAGCAGCATCATAGTCAGCATTTTCTGATAAATCACCTAAACTACGTGCTTCCTTAATAGCCTGGATATTAGCAGGTCTTTTTTCATTTATTAATTCATTTAATTCATTTTTTAAATCATTAAGTCCTTCTTCTGTTAAGTAAACTGTTTTTTTATTTCCCATTGTAATCACCTCAAAATTAATAATAATAGGCTAGGCATCCCCAACCATAATACGAGTAAAATTTTAGCATAAATTTATAAAAATAGCAAGTATTTTTTTTAGAAATTACTACTAGATATAGTATGCTATACATAATAAAATGATACTAAGAATTAACAATCCACTCTATTATTATTTTCTTTATAGCAAAGTATTCATCTTTTTCATACTGCATATTACAAATACAATATTTTTTATTAGCAATATGGGAGCAGAACATACACTCATCAAGGTTAAAACAATCTTGAATAAATAAAGAGTTACTTATTTTATTAGAACAAATAACACTATAGGAGTTACTACAATTATTAGAGTCATCTACTCTAATAGAAAAGATACAATTTCCACTACGTTGGGAAGCTAATAAGAATTCACTTCTACCACATCCATCACAAAATACTATATTTTTACAGTTAGAACAGTTAGTAGAATTATAGACATAACTAGAATCATATATAGTATCACTTTTACTAACATATGTAGAATTATAACAACGCTCTGTGGTAATAGTATTAATCTCTTCCCAGGTATTAATTAATTCTTCTAATGAATTAAAATCTCTTTTTTCCATCATAAAGCCCTTACTACTATCTAAATTTTCCATATTATCTTTAGTAATAAAGTTAGTAGCATTATCAAAATCAGTATATGTCTCTTCATAAGTATATTTATCATGTACTTTTCGTGGCAATTTAATATCAAAAGCATATTTTTTATAAATATCATCTAACGAGTATCTATTATCAACAAGAAACACCGCTTTAAAGATTTTATTTATAATCACTAAAGCCTCTTCCCTACTCATACTTATTACTTCCTTTTTTTCTGCTATTAGATAAAGTAATTAAAATATCTTTTAGTCTTTTTGTTGTAAAATTAGAAAAGCTCGTCTTAATACTAGTGGATATATTCTTAACAATATTTTCTTTGTTTCTCTTATCTCTAATTAATGGAACTGCTACAAAATCAGTTGTTTTCGCTTTAACGACAGGAAGAATTTTACCATTCTTACTTATTCTTACTACCACTTCTCTATTATTTAGACCTGTAAATAAATTAATCTTATCATCATCAGTTACACTTCTTGCTAATTTAATATCTAAGATATCTTTTAATATAACTGCATCACTTCTAGATGTTCTAAAAACATAATAATTAATGACATTAGCAAATATGGCATCTTGTAACTTCTTACTAATCTGTCCAAAATACTGCTCTGTTAAAATTAAAGCAATATCAAATTTCCTTGCTTCTGATAAAATTCTCTCCATAATGGGATTTTCAAGCAAAGATACTTCATCGACAACTAAAATTAGTTTTTTATTTATTCTATTTTCAATAGCAGATTCAAGTATTTCTTCCATTACTAAAGAAGATATAGTCTTAACTATATTATCGCCTAAAATACTTCTATCTAAAGAAAATATAGTTAAATCATTATCTTTTATAACATCACTTATACCTATTTTTTTCTTCTCAAAAGTAGAAAACACTAACATCTCATCAATAAAACTAATTATAGGAGAGATACTCTCATTATAATAATTAGTCTTTAAGTCATTAAACTCTGTTAAAAAGAAAGAAACAACTGTATCATTTAGTTTAGGAGTTAACTCTTTTACTAGATTATTACGATATTCTAAATCTAATAAGACTTTTCTAATATTTAGAAATGAGAAATCTTCTTTTACAAGTAATAAATTAATTGTATATCTTAAGACTCTTTCTAATTTTAAATTATATCCATCTTTCATTAAGTTTTTAAACACTGATAATAGTAGTTCATTTTTAAGGACGATATCACTACTACTAGATAAAAACAAATCACAACTTTCATTAAAGAAATCTATTACTTTAGTCCTATCTAATCCTCCAATATCTTTTTCTATTGAAGAATGAGGGTCTATTACTACTACTTTATAATCATCACTATTTAACATTATATTTTTAATTAAAAGACTAATTAGTTTAGATTTACCACTTCCACTACTACCAACTATTAGGGAATGTTTAAAAAAGTCATAATCTTTATAATCAAGATATAACTTATTATTTAGATATGGAAAAACATCAACACTAAAAATACCAGTATTATTACTAGTTAAAAGAGGTAATATTTTTTCTAAGTTTAAATACTTGTTTTTCTTCTCATAAGAAAATCTTTTATTATTACTAAAATCAACACTAAGTAAATAAGTAGGTCTTGCTAGCATAAATCTTCTTCTAATATAGTTATTACTATTTTTAAAGAATAAATAAGTCTTAAATAGTCTCTTATTAAAAAAAGGAATGATATTAATAATAATATATTTAAGTTCCCTATTATGTTTTAATCTACTAATATCAGAAAGCTCTACAGCATTTTTATCTACATCTAAAATAATAGGTTTATGTTTTAGATAATCTATCTCTATATTTACATCTTCTTCTTTTATTAAAAAGTCATCTATGGAATTAATTGTTGGAGGTACTTTATATTTAGTAATTAGATAATATTTAATTTTATTATTAGATATTTCTATAACTATTTTAAATTTTCTAAAATAACCATTGTATTTACATATATAATCTATTAATTCCTGCCAAGCATCTTTTGAAACATTATCTTTATTTAGATAAATAGATTGAACTACCATGTTAAAACTCCCCTTTAGTGAAGTTTAACATAGAACTAAAGGAAAAAACTGACATTTATATTCTATATTTTGTCAGTTTTTAGGCGTTGTAAATGGTAATATAAAAAGTAATAAAAACGGTAAAGTTAAAAGTGCACAGTTTTTATTACTTTTTTTCAATTTGG
>CALVVD010000105.1 GCA_944363745.1 uncultured Bacilli bacterium
AAATAATGATAATAATCCAGCTTTACTAGTAACATCTATTTTAATAATATCTCTTAGTACATCACTATATAAAGAACTAGGAGCTTCTAAGTTAATAGTAACAATACCTGTAGCAGGAGAAACATCTGATATATAAGCTTTTTCAATTACATCATTACTTCTAAAGTGATCAGTAATCTTTTCTATATCTCTTAACTTATCAACTTCCATTACACTTTCTCTAATTACATCTATATACTTACGTTTAATAGGGTTATTAGAATTTAAAATAGCAATCCATTCAGGCATATTAACTTTAACCTCTAAAACAGGAAATTCATATAAAGCCTCTCTTAAAATACTAGTCATTTCTCTTTCATTCATCGCTTCAACATTAATAGGTAAAACAGGAACATCATAAGTTTCTTTTAAAGATTCAGCTAATCTTTCAGTTTCAGGCAAAGTAGGATGTGTTGTATTAAGTATAACAATAAAAGGTTTACCAATTGCTTTTAACTCTTCAATTACTCTCTCTTCTGCCTCTAAATAATCACTTCTATTAAACTCCCCGATAGATCCATCAGTAGTTATAACAATACCAATCGTAGAATGATCTTTAATAACTTTTTCAGTTCCAACTTCTGCAGCCTCTACAAAAGGAATTTCTTCATCATACCAAGGTGTCTTAACCATTCTAGGGCCTTCATCATCACTTGCACCTTTAGCATTAGGTATAACATAACCAACACAATCAACAAGTCTAATATTACAACTGAAATCATCTATATTAACTTTCGCTGCATGATTAGGAATAAACTTAGGTTCTGTCGTCATAATTGTTTTACCCTGAGCACTTTGAGGAATTTCATCAAGTGTTCTTTTCTTCTCATATTCGTCCTCAATATAAGGAACAACTAAAGTCTCTACCATTCTCTTAATAAAAGTACTTTTCCCTGTTCTAACTGCCCCAACTACTCCTAAATATATATCACCACCACTTCTTAAAGCAATATTCTTAATAATTTCTGTCTTTTCCATAACCATCACCTTTTCTAATATTCTAATAAATATTATTCATAAAAATAAATATTATGAAAGAAAGGAGTAATTTTGGAAAACTTTTTAAATTATTTAGAAACAAATAATAAATCTTTTTTTAATGAGCCTTTTAATGATGTAGATAATCTAATACTATCATATCTATCATATTTACATTTTCCAACTAAAAAAATTAAATTAAAACACTTAGATATAAATAAGACTACAAAAATATCTAAAAATAAAGAGTTTATAAAAAGAGTAATAGCAAGTAAAAGATTTAAGGAAATAGAAGTGTGTTTTCCTATAGAAGATACAAACGACTTAGAAGAAAAACAATTTTCTGCCGTTACTTTCTTACTTCCTAATAATACTATGTACATATCTTTTAGGGGAACTGATTCAACACTTACTGGTTGGAAAGAAGACTTTAATATGGCCTTTATGTTACCAGTACCAGCGCAAAAAGAAGCCTTAAACTATATAGAAAAAATAACTAAATTAATACCAAGAAACTTCTATATAGGAGGTCATTCTAAAGGTGGAAATCTTGCTGTTTATGCTGGTTGTAATATAAATAATAATCTAACTAATAGATTAATTAAAATATATTCAAATGATGGTCCAGGCTTTCTAAAAGAGTTTTTAACTACCTCTAACTATCAAAATGTAAAAGAAAAAATAGTAAAGATAGTACCATCATCTTCAATAATAGGAATGCTTTTATATACTAATGAACATTATAAGATTATAAATAGTAGTGAAAGTGGCCTCTTAGAACATGATCCTTTCTCTTGGTTAGTCAAAGATAATAATTTTATTGTTTTAAAAAGTCTATCAGATGGTACAACTTACACTAATAAAGTAATAAACGATTTTATAAGTAGTTTATCTAAAAAAGAAAGAGAAATCTTTATAGACTCTCTTTTTACAGTATTAAAATCTACTAATTTAACAACTCTAGATGAAATAAAGAAAAACTTCTTAATTAAAATACCTAATATTTTAATATCAATATATAAATTAGATAATGTTAATAAAAAATATATCTTAAAAACTATAAAATCTTTAATTAAAAGTTGTCTTACTAATTTAACTCTTTTAATTCCAAAGGATTAATATCAGTAATCTCTATTATCAAATTATCATCTATATTAGCTTTCTTAAGACGTTTAACCATCTCTATTTGTATTTCATATTTTCCATCACTTATTCCATCATCATAGCCATTATTATAACTATCCTTCTCAATCTCTTCAATATTTATCCCTTTTTCTTCTTTTAACTTTTTATTAAATATTCCATTCAGCTTAAATCACGCTCAATTCTTTTCATTTCTTCAATAGATAAGTTAGTAATCTCCGAAATGAATTCATAATCAAAATCTTTATTAATTAATCTTCTACTAATAATGACTTTTTCTGCCCAAGCTCCATCATCAAATCCCTCATCATAGCCAACTTTGTAGGCATTATCTTTAACTTCATTTTTATATTTTTTAATGAACTCTTCATCATTAAGCATATTTTCAAGAGCATGAATAACTTCCATCATTGTCTTATCACCATTAGCAATTTCTACCATTTCTTCAAAACTATCAGCACCTAACAAAGCCAACATAGCATCATCTTTATTAGTACCATCATAACGCACACCTTTTAAAGGAGCAAGAAAGACATCACATACTAAAATATTTTCTCTTTCTCCTTCATCATTAATAATTTCTTTTTCATATTTTTTTATAATTGTTTTTTCATCTTCAGGACATGAAAACTTATTGAAATTAATTTTAATTTTTTTCATATATAATCTCCTCTCATAAATTAATTAAATACTTTTCGAAAAGTGAAATTACCATAACACAAAGCAAAATTTAATGCAAAAAGAGGATTTTAAAAATTCAAGAAAAAAACGTTTCCAATTTATTAAATTCGCCTAGAGAAAATTAAAAATTGACCTCCAAAACTAGGGCCAATTTACAAAATTCATACTTTTTTAAAAATTTAAAACATTTTATCAACATTATCAGGAACTTCATCTTTCATAATAGTTTTTATTATTCTTTCTTTCTTCTCATTACTTACACTTTTCCCAGTCATATTAGCAATCTCATCAACTACTTCCGAAAGTACTTTCTCATCTTTCATATTACCTTTCTGTAATTTGTCTGCTAAAGATAAAATAGTATCTTTATTAACATTAGTCTTTTGTTCAACTTTCTTAAAAAAACTATCTCCAAACATAGAAAACCTCCTACTTCTATAGTATGAGGTTTTAATATTTTT
>CALVVD010000106.1 GCA_944363745.1 uncultured Bacilli bacterium
CGGATGCAACATTATCTTTTTCTTTCTTATTTTTCTTATTACCTTTTTTACTTCCAGTTGCAATAAATATAATTAATGCAATTAAAAGTAACAAAACACCTCCAGTAATTAACATACCTGGAATAGATGTGAAAAAACTTAAATCAAAACTTGCTAATATCATAATTAACTTCCATCTCCCTTATCTTATATAATAAATCATAACAAAAAAGAAAATAAAAAGCAATTATTTTTTGTAAGATTAGACAAATATTGTAAACTTCTAACTCACTAAACTAGAAATAGCATCTTGATACTTACTAAAATAACCACTTTTAGGAATAGAGACAAACTTCATTTTTTCTTTAGTAACAGGATGAATAAACTCTAATTTATAAGCATATAAAGCAAGAGGATACTTTCCTTTACTTCCATACTTATCATCACCTAATAATGGATGATTATGATGAGCAAACTGAACTCTTATTTGATGATGGCGTCCTGTTTCAAGGTTTATTTTAACAAGAGTATTATTGTCTTTAACATCTAAGACTTTAAAATTAAGGGTAGCAATTTTACCTTCTTTACTATTACTAATAACACTACGATACTCTATTCTTTTTAAATAATCTTGATACTTACCATCACTAGCAATAATACCACTACAAACAGCAAGATAATTCTTTTTAAATTCTCTATTTCTAATACTTTCTGATAATCTTTTAGCAGATTTACTAGTCTTGGCAAAGACCATAACACCACCTACATTTTTATCAAGACGATGCACAAGTCCTAAATAGACATTACCAGGTTTATTATATTTTTCTTTAAGATATTTCTTTAAAATAGTTAACATATCAGGAGTATTAGAGCCATCACTTTGACTTAATACCCCTACTTTTTTCTCTACTACTAGTAAATGATTATCTTCATATAATATATTAATCATAACTTTCCCATCTTCCATAAATACCACAAGGTAATATTAAGTTGTTAGCAGTTATTTTAAGACCTATTTCACTACTACTAACAAGGCCTTTATATTTTTTATTGATAGTTGTAAGTAATAGGTTCTCTAAAGATGTTTTAGATAGTCCCGTTGTATAAGAGTTAATGATAAAAAATAATGGCCTATCACTTAATATTTCAAGACATAGATTAACAAGGGTTACTAGATCTTTTTCAATATCCCAAACCTCTCCATTAGCACCTCTTCCATAACTAGGAGGATCCATGACAATAGCATCATACTTATTTCCTCGTCTAATTTCTCTTTTTACGAACTTTACTACATCATCTACTAAATAGCGAACTTGTCTATCTTTTAGTCCAGATGAGATTACATTTTCTTTACATACTTCTACCATACCCTTTGATGAGTCTACATGAGTAACGGACGCTCCGGCTTTAAGACAAGCGACTGAGGCTGCTCCTGTATAACCAAAGAGATTTAAGACTTTAATATGTCTTTTAGCATGTTCTATCTTATTCATCATATATTCCCAATTAACCGCTTGTTCTGGAAATATACCAGTATGTTTGAAGCCCATTTGTTTAATATTAAAAGTTAAATCTTGATACTTAATAGTCCAAGTACTAGGAATCTTCTTAAAGTTTTCCCAGTGTCCCCCACCTTTATTAGAACGATAATACACGGCATCTATCTTTCCTTTATATTTTTCTAATAAATTACCATTATCCCAAATAACAGTAGGGTCTGGTCTAAGTAAGATATACTTTCCCCAACGTTCTAACTTTTCACCATTAGAAGCATCAAGCAGTTCATAATCTTTAAAGTTATTAGGTGTTAACATTTAATCACATCCTTCAGTACTATTATTGTTTTTTCTTTACCATATTTATCATAACATTCTTTAGCTTTTTCATTTACATATTTTTCAAAGTGTTCCTTGTCAAAGTTTAATAATAAATTTATAAACTTCTTATCATCTAAAAAGGTAACAAAACCATCACTATATAAAACAACTATATCAGATGGTGATAATTCTACTTTCCCTGTTCTAATAAAATTAATAGCTTCTTCTTCACCTGTTAAAGCCCCATAAGAAACACACTTATTATCTTTAATATTATTAGGATTATTTCTATAATCTCTTCTAACTATAATTCTCGCTTCTTTTAAATTCCAAGGGATACCTATTTTATTAATATAAGGGTCACTTAAAAGCTCTTTCTCATCTGCAGTTTTAAATTTTATATTACCAAATTTGTCATAGATAATTACACCACAATCACAGATAAAAGCATAGTGTAAAGTATTACTTTCTAGTTTTACACACGAAGCGACTGCTCCATAGTAATCATTTTCTAAATAGTCACACTTTTTTATATACTTAGCATTTATTTTTCTAACCTCATTATTACACTCTATAAGTCTATTTTTTAAAGTACCTTTACTATTCTTAAAAGTATCTACAATTGTTTTAGCAGCAATTTCTCCTCCACTAGGTCTAGGATATTTTTTGATAAATTCTTCAAAAGATTTCAAATTAAAATCACTAATACCTACTGGGTCTCTTGTTATTCCGTCTGCTACTATCGCTTCATCACCATTGTCATTTACATAAAACTGGTCTTCAATGGGAAAATTACAATTAATAGTTTTTATATTTTCAAAAGTATTTCTATAAGTAAGCATATCTATCTTCCTATTCTTTTATATTAACTGATTTAATTATACAACACTATTTATTAATTTTCTCCAAAACTTTTACTTTACCTTGGAATAAGTATTCGGCTTTACATAAATCTTCTTCCTTAAAAGTAGGATTCCAATAATTAGATGATGTTTCATACATTTCTTTAGCAGTTAATTCATCATCTGGAATAAAATCATCGCTAGACTTAAATAACTCTCCTGTTATAGAAACTCTATATAATTTTAATTTACCACTAAATTGTCCTTTCCAGAAACTTAGACTTTCTTTATCTGCTAACCAAATAGAGTGTAATCTACTAGGTAGTTTAGGATTATTTTCTTTTCTATATTTTTCTAACATTAATTCTCTATTATAAATATTAATATTTTTTATAATTAAACTTGAACATTTTAACAAGTCTTCAATAGTATTTAAATCTACATTTCCTAGTCCTATATCGTCTATATATTCGTCTATTACTCTATCTAGAGAAAATATGCCATTTACACATTTAACACCAGTACTAAATTTATCAATAATACTACCATAATAAGAGTTAAAGTTATCATCTACTA
>CALVVD010000107.1 GCA_944363745.1 uncultured Bacilli bacterium
TAATAGCTTCTTTTAAATCTTTCTTTTCTAGCTTTTCTATTAATATATCCATAATTTTTTCCTTTCTTTAAATTATCCTTTTATGCTATTAATTATTTTTTAATACTCCTAATCCAATATGTATTTTTTTATTATTAATCAAATACTTTTTTAACTTTTTTTGCAACTTAGTATCTTCTTTAAGGAAATTATAATTTATTTTTTCTCCTTTTTCTTGAAAAACAAAATTTAAAAATTCTTTATTATTTTCAGTTTGCTTTATAATATCAAACTTATCCTTAAACTTCAAAATGTTACTTCCTTTATCTAATATATCATCTAATTCATTACTAAGCAACCATGACTCTGTTATGTACATATAATTTCCTTCTTTGTACTTTAAAACTTCGTTTGGAATTTCATCTGGATATTCATATTGCAATCTTCCCACTTGTATTATCTTTCCATTTATAAAGTATGAGCCCAAAACCATTTGCCTAAATCCTATTCCATCTATATTAAATCTCTTTTTATCCAAAAAGCAACAAGCTTTTATATTTTTTATTTGCTCTTCTATTTGTTCTTTATCAAAATTCCTTTTTCCCATATTCTTTTTATGTATTTCACAACCACTTAATAAAGCAATCACTGGTACCATATAACTTCCGGCATTTTTAAATAAATTATTAGATATTTCCCAGTTCCATATATCTTTATAAAGTTCAGTTCGGTCTATAAATAGAATATAATAAAATAAATAAAGTATAAGTTGTAATTTTTTATCTTTTTTAATCAGTTCTATTGTTTCAAAAAGATTAGTTTTGAATTCTTCGTCATCAATTCTATAAAATTCTAGAATATTAGAAAAATACCTCTTATCTAAAAATTTCTCTAAAGATATTTCTTCCATGTTCATATTTTTAAATGCTTCATACCAAGATTTGGGTACTTTAACTAATCCTATATATTTTGCAAGTTCTTCTACACTATTCATAAATTACCTCAAAATAATTTCTGTTTTTAATGTTCTATTCATAAATAATATTATTCATACCACTCCATAATGTCTTTTAATTCCTTCCTTGGCTTTGGTTTAGGCATGCCATTTGGTATACCTAAAGAAACAGCACAATTAAGCTCCATATCTTCATGCTTTAATAGACTAGAAACTTCATCGGCAACATATACTATATCTCTAATCCATAAGCTACCAACACCTAAGTCTGTTGCCCTCAAGCACATATTTTCTATGCATGCACCTATTGATAAATTATCTGATATAATCCAATTATCATCTTTTTTTCTAAATATAAGAACTAATATTGGTGCTTGCTTTATCACATTAGTGGTATGTTCTATACTATTAGAAAAGTTCTGCTGTCCATAATTACTTTTTGTATACTCTATCATTAAATCAGCTACTTTTTCTTTCCAAGTGTTCTTTAATACAACAAAATACCAATTTTGTCTATTTTTAGCTGATGGTGCAAGTCTACCACAATTCAATATATCTTCGACAACTTCTTTACTAATATTTTCATTTTTAAAATTTCTAATACTTCTTCTTTCTTCAATTACTTGTTTTGTTTCCATACATTCTCCTATAATATCGAATTTTTTAACCTTCCTATATTACTCAACTATTAATTTATCATTTTATATAATTTCATTGTAATATTCAAATACACTAATGCAAGTATTAGCAATAAAATCATAACATAGAAAATATCAACTTTAAGTAATATATTCTTTTTATTACTCCAACTCAATATCTTTTTTATCATACTGTTCTGGTTTCAATCCTACTCTTGTTTTCATATAATCTAAAACAAGTACAAATTTAAGTATATCTCCAGCGCTAATTCCCTTTATTTGTGTTAAAAACAAATATTGTGTCGAATAGAAAAATAGCAAATCCCATGAAAACATTTTATATATTGGATATAATTTTGCATTTCTCTTTTTTGCTTTAACTTCTTCCCTTTTTGTTTCGTATTTTGATATTGTCTTCATTGTTTTTTATACTCCTAATCCTATGTGTTTATTATAAACTCTTTTAATACACTCTCATCTCAACGTCTTTTCCATTAAAAGCATAAACCATTTTAATTATATTAGTAAATCCTCGTTCTCTTAAGTTAGACTCATACCCTCTATCTTCGATTTGCTTTTTAGCATTTTCTAATGTATCTTCAATAGTTTTTTCTTCAATATTTTCCATTACTTTAAATTCCATTATAAAGCAATTTCCATTTTTAACTTTTGGTTCTAGCATAATGTCATATCTACCAAAGCCAGACTCTCTATTTGAATTAACATAGTAAGTATCTTTTAGTCCAACTAACATTCCTAATACAAAAGCGTGATAAAAATTCTCAGCTGCATTTTTTCCTACATCCATGTAGCTAAACATTTCATTTACTAAAACTTTAAATTTCTTTTCATATTCCTTTAAATTAAGCTCTATCAAATCTTTTAATATTGAGGTCAAATCATTTCCAATTACTTTATTTCTAAACCAATCTCTTACTATTCCTTTAAAAAGTTCTTTTATCTCATAGTTTGGTATTTTTACTTTGTAAATTCCTTCAGATATATTTACTGTTTCAACAACTTTTAAATATCCTGTCTGAAGCATTAGTCCCCAAATATTTTCTTCCTTATCTTCTATTCCTACGATTATTGTTTCAAGATTAATTTGTACTTCTACAGCTTCATCATTTAATAATCTTTCAATTTTTTCTTTTACCGTAGTAGAATTTTTTAATGTCATTTTTATTAAATCATTTGAACTTGTGTTTACCCAATATGGAATTAGTTCTTTTCTGCTCAAATAATTTAAAATACTCCAAGGATTATATATGCCTTCCACATTGCCTATTTTATATCCATCATACCATTCTTTAATTTGCTCTTTTTTATCTTCTATGCCAAAATCTTTTATAATCTTATCCATTTCTTCTTCTGTTATGCCAAAATCATCAGCAAATTCGTTGTCTAAAACTGTATAAACGACAAAATTATTTGCTCCACTAAAAATACTCTCCTTGGCCACTCTTGAAACACCTGTTAAAACTGTTTTTTCTAAATAAGGATTGTCTTTAAAAGTTGTATTATAAAAAGATTTTAAAAACTTCATTGCATTTTCATAATATCCTTCAACATATGCAGATTGTATTGGTACATCATACTCATCTATTAAAAGAATTGCAGG
>CALVVD010000108.1 GCA_944363745.1 uncultured Bacilli bacterium
ATTGTTATATTACTTGATAAGTGAATAGTATCAGCATATTTTTTAACTAAAGCAAGGGAATAAGCATCAAAGGTGGTGATATAACTACTATCAAGTAAATCTAACTCATCTAATATTTCATTTTCTTTAAGTTTTTTTCTAACCCGCTCTTTCATTTCAAGGGCAGCTTTATTAGTAAATGTTAAGATTAAAAGTTCGTTAATATGGGTACCTTCTTTTATTTTTCTTAAGACTCTTTCGGTTAAAACAGCAGTTTTACCACTCCCTGCTCCGGCACTAACTAAAATGTTAGAACCTTCTAAATCTATCGCTTTTTGTTGATCTTCAGTAAACTTAGGCATTCTCTTCACCTTCTTTCTTATCAAGATAAACATAGTCACTAGGACTTACAAAACATACTTCTTTAAAGGGACAAAACTCGCAAGAAATATTTTTATTATTAATTACTTTAGGAGCGATATCAAAGAGATTATTATCTATTATGTTAAGAGATTTATCTAAAGCCTTATTAATAGAGTTCATTATATCTTCTACTTCACTATCACTTAATACTTTACTTCTACTAGATAACTCTCCATCTTTTTTTACACTTAAACCTTTAACAAAAGAATTAGTCTCATAGTCTTCATCTAAATAGGAAAGTATTACTTTATCATCAGTAGTATAACCTACTAGTTTTAAATTCTTAAGTTGTTCTTCTTTATCTTTATAGTTTTGTAATAAGTATTGATAAAAGAAGCCAACAAAAGTAGGATTAGAAAACAAATTACTTTTATTAATTAGATAAATATATAAAGGTAGTTGTAAATATAGTCCCTCATCTAAATAGTCTAAGTTTAGTGTGGCACTACCTGTCTTATAATCAAACACAGCATAATAAGTTTTATCATGAAATGATTTAAAGAGTATCTTATCAATAAAACCTTTTAACGTGGCATGACTACTTAATGGTATCTCTAATCTCTTTTCGCCATAAAACTCAGTAAGAAAACTTCTTTTTTCTACCTCTTTATTATAATTAACTATTTTCTCTAATTCATTTTCTAATCTTCTAAATAAAACAGCCTCATCTTTTTCTAAAGGATTATCTTTTAAGGCAATATTTAGAGCGACATCAAAAGAAAAATTATCACTGTAACTATACTTTAAGACACTATGAAAGATATTACCTATTTTTGTACTAAAATTTTCTTCAAAGCTATCTAATTTTAAGATATATTTTAAATAGTATTTAAAAGGACACTTAGCAAGATCATCTATACTAGAGTAAGATAAGTTATAAGGAGTAACCTCTCTATTAATACCTTTAAATTTATGATCAAAACTAGTATATTTACTTGTATCTATATTAGTAGTTAGAAAGTCAAAATCTTTATCTTTCTCATGATATTTATAATAATTATCTAAAACACTACTCACTCTATAATTATTAAGGTCTCTACTATAGTTATAATTATAATTAAGACTCTCTACTTCTTTTAAATTAAGTTCATTTAATAAACTAGATTTAGCATATTCTCCAGTTAATGATGTTAGTTTATATGATATTGTTAGGTTTTTAATAGTACCTAAGACTTTAACTAAATTATCTTTACTAAGTTTATTTTTAATAGTAGAGGTATTTAAATTACATTTATTCTTTAAATTATCACTTAAGTACTCTTCATCTTTATATATTTTAGGTAAATGATTTTGATTAAAACCTAGAACAAACAAGTATTCATCATCACTAACTAGATAAGGAATATCTAACGCTTCATTTAAGACTTTAACAGACTCCACTAACTCTATACTGTCCATTGAAGCCTTTTCTAATCTATCTTTTAAAAGAATATCATAATATTTACTATTCTTAGCATATGTTAAATCATCATTTATTTTCATAATCTTAGCTTTTAAATTAATATCTTTAATATGATTAATATCTTTATCTTTTAGATACTCTTTAACACTTATTAAAGAGGTTATTTTATTAGTAGATTTAAGGTAGAAAGGTATATCAAACATCTTAAAAATAGTTTTAAGTAAATATTTATAACTATTATCTATACCTGCTAAAAAGATTTTATTATAACTAACACCTTTACTATTAAGTTCTCTTATCTTTAAGGCCGTACCTATAACTTCATCTTTCATAGAGTGATACTTATAGACAGTATCTATAGATAGATTACTACTAATATCTAAATAGTTAGTATTAATACTATCTAACATATCCCTTTGATATGCCTCTAGCATACTATAATCTAAGATAAAGATGTTTTTAGTTAATAAATAATCAATATAACCTTTATCAAATATTAGATAGTTATTATTTTTTAAGTCATAATATAAACTCTTAAGATTATTTAATTTAGACTCCCTATATTCTTTAGTAATATCTATTTTATAAAGATTTCCTAACATAAGTCTTAACACATCTATATTCTCATTAGTCTTATCTAAAAGATATAATAAAGCTTCTTCTTTTATATCAAAGAAATAATGTTTTTCTAACTCTTCTAAACTTATAAAAGTTATATTATAAATATTTCTATCTTTTGACAATTTATCTAATAATTTTAATTTTAAACTATTAGGAACAATATATATAGAATTATCAATAAATTTAAAGTTCATCTTTACCACTTCTTTTCTAACAATATTTTAACATAAAGAAAGAAGTGTTTAAACTTCTTTCTTTAACTCTTCTATTTCTTCTACACTTAAACCAGTACTTTCGGATACTAAATCAAAAGATACTTTACTTTTAAGAAGATTTTTAGCGATTTCTATTTTTTCTGCCTTAGCACCTTCTTCAATTCCTTCCGCTTTACCAGCTTCTTTACCATCATCATAACCCCAATTACGAGCGGTATTAATCATTTTTTTCTGCATCATTTCATTATCATAAGCTAACCCAAACTTATCATCAAGTCCTAGTCTTTCCAATTCATCCACAATCCTTAATGCCTCCTTATCATCTCCTGCTATTTCTCTTAACTCTTCGTAAGAAGTTGCAGTAAATAAAGATAGATATGCTTCTTCTTTATTGTCTCCATTATATCTTATTCCTTTGTAATTTTCAAGATACACTTCGTGAATTTTAAAATCCTTTATCTCTTTATGTGTATTTATATCCATAACAGAATAAGAGGCTTT
>CALVVD010000109.1 GCA_944363745.1 uncultured Bacilli bacterium
TTTCTTCAAATCGTTTAATTAACTGAGGAGTTAGGGATATTTCTGGTACTAAAACGATACTCTTTAGTCCTTTTTTTAAGTACTTATCAATTAACTCCATATATACTTCTGTTTTTCCACTACCTGTAATACCATATAATAAGGATACTCTTTTTTCAGTATTTAGAATATTATTAACAGCACCTTCTTGTAAAGAAGTTAATTTTCTTATTTTCTTTTCTCTATCTTCATAATCCACTCTATATACTTCTTCCTCTTCTACTCTTAAAATATTATTTTTAACTAAAGTATTAAGAACAGATATAGAGATATTTTTTAGATCTTCTCTACTTAACTTCTCTTTACCATTAAATTTCTCTACAACCTCTTGTTGTTTAGGAGTTAGTTTCTTATCATAATTATTTAAGTAATATACTTTTTGATATTTCTTATTAACATTATTATTAATACTAGCTTTAAAACCTTTAGGAAGCATTACTTGATAACAACTAATTAAGGAAGCTAGAGTTGTTTTTTGTAAGTATTTACCAAGTTCTAATAATTCATTAGTAAGTATTACTTCTTCATCTAAAACCTCTTCTATTTCTTTTAAATTATCTATATCACTACTATTTTTTATCTCTAAAATAAACCCTACTAAAGTTCTATTACCAAAAGGTACTTTTACTCTTTTGCCTATTTCTATTAAAGGTTCTAAATCTTTAGGAACAAAATAGTCAAAAACTCTATCAACGCTTTTATTAGTTATTTCTACTAAAACACCTACTATCATTTTAACACCTCCAGTTATTCTCATTTAATATTTAAAATAAAACTTTAGTTCGTAGTTTTTATTATAGAAAAAGGCTTAATTATAGAAAGAAAGCCATATATATTAAGAATCCTAAATAAAGGGCACTAACTATTAAGCCATTAACTTTTTCAAAATTACTACTTTTATATTTAACTCCTACGCCAATCATTATTAAAGCACCACCAATTAAACCTCCAATATGAGCGGCATTATCAATTCCTGGTACCATAAAACCTAAAAATAAGTTAATAACTATTAAAGGGATAATTTGACTTTTAATAACCGTACCAAGATAAACACGATAATGATAACCAAAGTAAAGTAAAGCTCCAAGTAAACCAAATATCGCCCCACTTGCCCCAACACTAACAGCATCTGGAGTAACAATTACGGATAACAATGATCCTGTCATCGCACTAAATAAGTAAACAACTAAATATCTCCATCTACCAATAAAGCTTTCTAGTTGCATTCCAATAATCCATAGAGCATACATGTTGAAAATAAGATGAGCAATATTAGCATGAAGAAATGCTGCTGTTAATAATCTATAATATTCTCCCATTTTAACAAATGGACCATAGGAAGAAAATAAATTATATACTTGTTCGGTATTTCCATAAAACATAGGAAATAAAAAGACAAATAAGTTAATAATAATCAAGGCATAAGTAACAACAGGTTTCTTAGGCGAAAAAACATCTGCTACTTTTTCTTGATCTTTTCTATTATGATCATTTATATCATTAGTAACTTTAACAAATAATTCTATTCCTTCTTCACTAAATTTAAGTTTACGAGAAAGATCAGGAAAAACTGATTTTAATAATTTATTTTTCTTAACATCAGCATCTTCATGAACCTCAACTGCTGTTATATTATCTGTTTTAAACTCATCTAAATCTACACTACCACCAAGATCTAAAAAGATACTTAGAGTATTTAATTTAAATGATAAAGTCTTTTTCTTTATTTTTCTTAAGATTCTATTAGTCTTAAAAATATCAAATTTATATTGTTCATTATTATGAATATATTTCATTACTAATCTAACTACTTTATAATCTTCATCTAAATTTTCAAGCCATATTTCATCATCAGCACCTTGTAATATTATAGGAGTATAGCCTTTTTCAGTAATAAAGTAATGAAGAAGTTTCATAGCTAGTGTATTTTTCTCATCCATATTTATAATATGTTCTTCCATAGACATCGCCCCTTCGCTATATATTTTAGCATATTTTAACATAGAAATAAACATCTTAATCAAATAAGTGGTTTACTCAAAATTTTGTCAAAAATAAATTTGCCTAAATCTAACATTTATGATATTATGAATATGTAAAAGAAATTTACATAAACTAAAAAAGAGGAACATTTGATTTGCTAGCGAATGTCTCCTCCGTATAATTTTGGATGGACACTCTTCTCAAATGCTGATTAGAGTGTCGCTATTTATATTTTAATTGCAAGTATTAATAAGGCAAGACTAATTAGGATAAGAGGAAGTTGTTTTAATGTTTTTAACTTCATTTCCTTTTACTGGAGGTACGACACTCATATCAAATGTTCCTGCATATATAGTATCATGTTAGAATTTTAATATCAATTAAACATTGGTATTTTTTTGTTGGCATTTTATATATTATTAATATATAATTCTATATAAATTACCATTATTCTGTAAATAAATTCTAAATCATTTAGATAACCTACTAATCAAATCACTAACATTATCAATAACTTTATCAGTAACTGAGATTAATTCTTTACAAGAATTCTTAACTCTATACCCATTATATTTTTTTATCATATCTGTATCGTTAATGCCATCACCAATAGTATAGACATTTTTCTTTACTATTTTTTCTTTATCTAATATTTTTTCAATCATCAAAGACTTGCTAGCTTTACTTGAAATAAATTCTACTAAATAATGATTTTCATCTTTTACAAGATAACTTTTTATATTAGTATAACTTTTATCTATATACTTTTTAACTTCTAAAGCTTTATCATAACTATATAGTTTTAACATTAACTTTACAATATTTGAAGTATCATCTACTCTCTTTTTAAAGGCATCAATTAAAATTACATCATAGATATCTTTATTATTAGCATACTCTAAAATACTATTAACTAACACTTTATCTAAAGTAAATATTTTAATAATTTCTAAATCTTTAGATAATAGTAAGGCTCCATGATTTAAAATTAAATAATCATAAGGTATCTTATATTTATCTATTTCTTGTTTTAAATCAACATAACTTCTCCCTGTGGCAAGTACAAAAAGATTACCTAAAGCTCTAAATTCAGTTACTTTATCTATAT
>CALVVD010000110.1 GCA_944363745.1 uncultured Bacilli bacterium
CTTTTAGTTATACTAAATATATGGAAGCATCTAAAGTTGTAACTGTTTCAAGTATTAATTATTTTTATAGAAGAGATATAAATAGAGGAGTATCATCTACAAATTATAGAGAAAATAGTCATATAACTGATATATTTAAAGTATTAGATAGATTAGAGTCTGATATGAGAAAAAGTTCTAGATATGAAGTATTTAAAGATGAGATAAAACTTATACAACTTGCTTATTCTCTTATTAGAGTAGAAGAAGTAAATAACTGGCAGGTAGATATAGATAAGAAAAGTTTAGTTAAAGATAAAATGTTTTCTCTAATAGAAGAGAAATATGGTAATTTAGATGATGTTGATATAGCATTATTAGAATCAAAATGTGGAATAAATATAGTAGATGAATATACTAATTATTTGGATAATGAAAAAGAAATACCAAAGTCTTTATAGTTACTTTGGTATTTTGATTTTATCGATAGCTATTATTTACTTAGTAAGTAATTTTATGATAAACTTTGGTTAAAAAAGGTGATAAAAAAGATTTATATGAGGTGATTAAATATGAAATCTAACTATTTAGGAGATTTATATTTTATAAAGAATGGTAAAGTTTTAAAGGACGTTGCTACTATAAATGATGAGAATATATCTAAGCAAAGTTTTCCTGGTTTAAGTAAAGCTTTAAGATTATATAGTGATAAAGAGCTTGAAAATGGCAGTAAAGATATTATTGATATTTATAAAAGAAGTTTGGATGATAATACTACTATAGTTAGAGTTTTCCATAAAGCGATAGGAAATATGGGAGAAGTAACTTTATTAGAAGATTATGATGTTGATGTTTATATACCTCTTAAACCTAGTATGATGGATATTGATGGGTTAAGAGAAGTTTTATCTAATTATAATAATAACAGTTTGACTATAGCTAATTTACGTAGTAATGATTATGATTTTTATGATTACTTATATAATTATTCTTATAATGAAAGAAAACCATATGAGATATGTGAATTGTTTTATAAAGAGAAAAACTTAATTTTAGATGATAATTCACAGAAAATGTTTGATAAATATAGAGAATTTAATATGGCTAGTTTAGTTTTAGAAGATTACAGTAAGTATCCTTTAAATAATAGAAATACTGGTGTGGTTATTATAATGCCAGATTTAATAATTAAAAGAACGGTTACTAAGAGTTTTCATAAGAAAGAGTGTTTAGGTGTTTTAAAAAGATTTTATGAAGTTAATGATGCTTCTTCTTATGTGAATTTAGTTAGTACTTATAACTTAGTAATTGGCATTATTACTAAAGATACTATTAGTGCTTATGTAAGTTCTGATATAAATGACTATCAATTAAATGAGTTACTTACTTTCGTTAAAGAAACTTATGATATTAAAAGTATAAAAGATGATTTGATAACAAATGTTAATATTATAAAAGATGGGGAAAGTATTTATATTGGAGAATTAAGTGATGTTAGGAATTTGTTTGCCCCATGATAAAATTAAGTAGTTGTAAAATATAAAAAAATAGCTTATAATACACTTAAATGCGATTGATATTCAAGGAGTACATATAAAGTATTAATAGAGAGTTAATGGTTGGTGGAAATTAACAATATGATATATGGAAGGTAGTGAATAGAGCAGGGTTTCTGAAATAATAGTAAGTTACCACGGTAAAGTCCGTTATAAGTAATAAGATAGTTTAATAACTATAAATTAAGGTGGTACAGTGTAGATTGTCTATGCCCTTAAGTTATAGTTATTTTTTATTTTAAGGGAGGTGTTATTATTAAGAGTAGATTATATATTATTCCAAATGAATATATGTTAAACAGTGGTGTTTTCTTTAGAGTATTAAAAGATGGTGAGAATCATTTAAAATATATAAGAGAATTTGTTGATACTTATGATCTTCCATATTCATTTACTGATGATGATAGTAATACAGCACCAACTAGGCTTGCTAAAGATGGATTTTTAGTTATTAAAACAAGTTGGGATTATATGAATATAGCCGTATTTTATGTACCTTGGTTAATAGCAACGAATCAGAAAAAATGGTTAGATGCTAATTTAGATAGTTTTAAGGATTATGAATATGTTGGGTTTAATAATTATAGTTTAGTAGATGGTCACTTTAAAATGAAATATATTGAAAATTTTGATGAAGAGTTAATGCAAATAGAGAAGGGATATTTAAATTTTAGAAAAAGATTTGAAGTAGTAGGACGAGTCATTATTGTTCCAGATGAAGAACAAATAGAAGATGAAGTTTTTGATGAAATTATTGTTGGCAATGAAAATCATGTTGATAGGTATCAAGACTTTTCTTATGATTATAATTTAGGTTATGAATTTAGTGACAACGACTCTTACATTGCACCTCTTACAATGGCTAGTCTTGGACATTTTTGTTATAACACTGCTGAATCAATTAATACTATATTAATGTATATACCAGAAGTTGTTACTAAAAGACAGTATGATTATTTTGTTAATAATAGAGAAATGATTTTAAAGTATGTAGATAGGAAGGCAACTATTGTTAAAAATAAAGATGGTAATTTTATTACAGAAGAATTTGATGATTTTGACTTAATAGAAAAAGAAGTTAATAAAAGATATGAAGAATATAAGAAGAAAGGTGAGGAAATAGATCATGTTAGATAAGAAATACAATCATAAAGAAGTAGAGAAAGATAAGTACAATAATTGGGTAAACAAAGGATATTTTAAAGGAGATAAAGATAAGAGTAGGGAACCTTTTTGCATCGTAATACCACCACCTAATGTTACAGGTAAACTACATTTAGGTCATGCTTGGAATACAACTTTACAAGATATTATTATTAGATATAAGAGAATGAATGGCTATGATGCTTTATGGGTTCCAGGAATGGATCATGCTGGTATTGCAACACAGGCTAAAGTTGATAAAAGATTAAGAGAAATGGGTATTAATCCTCGGGGTATAACTCGTGATGAATGGTTAGAACATGCTTGGAGTTGGAAAGATGAATATGCTACTACTATTCATGAACAATGGGCAAAACT
>CALVVD010000111.1 GCA_944363745.1 uncultured Bacilli bacterium
AGTAGAAAGAAGTTTGTCATTCTACATCATTTTTCTACCTTCTTTCTATTTATCTATAATGTTTCAGTATTATTTATATTTATTTCAGGTATAGGACTAATTGTTCCTTCTCCTACATTATTTTGAATATTTTGATTAATATTAGTATAAGTATTTTCTTTAGTTGAAGCTTCTTGATTGATAGTTGGTTGCTCTATTGTTTGATTATTAATATTTGGTATTTCATTGATTGTACTAGACATATTATTTGAAGCTTCATTTATACTGTTATTAGGTATTGTATTATTTATAGGAGCCTGTTCTATATTATTTACTTCATTAATAGGTTGATTAACATTGTTAACTGGTTCTTGATTTATATTAACTTCAGGTATTCCCATATTAGTATTTGCTACTTCTTGAGTTGGAGCATTGCTAATATTACTACTTGTTTCTGTATTTTGATTATTATTAACTACAGTATTAGTATTTGTATTAGTGTTTGTATTACTATGTCCATCCCAAATTCTAACAACATCACAGTTACCACTCATTGGCATTGGATTAGGCATCTTTAATTTAACTATTAATGGAATCTTAAAAGCACTACCAAATGCTAAACATGTTCCTGATTGTAAACTCTTTTGTTTTTCTACTATTTCATCAGAAATATTAGGTACCATCTTCTTAATATATTCTACATCTGTTGGATGGTTCATCTTAAAGATTAAGAAGTTAGAACATTGTGATATTACTGTATCAGACATCTCAACTGGTCTTTGAGTAATTAATCCTAAGATAAGTCCATATTTACGTCCTTCTTTTGCAATACGTTCAAAGATATTATATCCTATTAAGAATCTATCTGTATCATTTTGAATATATCTATGAGCTTCTTCTACAAAGATATGGAAAGGAATACTTGCTCTTTCTTTTAAAGCTTTAGTAAATTCAAATAAAAGTCTTGAGTAAATCTTTGTTATTACTTTAGCGAATGAATCATCTACATCGTCTAAGTTAATATTTACTAATTGATATTTTTTACCATTAGTAATCATTAAATCAGATAGATAATTCTCAAGAGAAATATATGTACATTTCTCCCATTTAAAATAATTAGAATTACTTGAAGTAATAAGTGAATGAAGCCTTACTTTTAAAGTAACAGAATCACCATAAGTATTTTCATTTCTTAACCATCCTTCACTAATTAAAGTAAAGTTTAAAGCTTTTTCAAGATCATCTAGAGTATAATAACATTTCTTACTTGGTTCGTAATTATCATATTCATCATTAATAAAGCTAGAAACATATTCTGTTAATAAAACACTTTCTGAAAATTGTCCATGATTATCTATTAAGAAACACTCTCTAAATTTTCTAACATAACCTATTCCTTGAACAGGAGCATCTAAGTTAAATTGTTCTGTAGAACAACTATTAATAATAGAGAAGATATCATTTCTTTTATTAGGTGCAGTTTGATTAGTATAAAGTATTGTCATAATAGCTTTAGCGATTAAGTGATTCTTATATTTATTAGCATCTATTCCATCACTTGCAAATATTCTTGCTAATTTTAACATTCTTTCAATTATTGGTAATTGTGAATGATTAGTTGCTTGTAAAAGTAAAGATAGATCATCTTCGTTAAGTAAAAAGATTGGTAAACGTAATGGTTCTCCTTTACCTTCAACTTCATTTGTTGTAATGAAACGATAATTGTAATTAGGATTAATTTTATTTAAGTCTTTAAAAGCATTATAATATTCTCCTGATGAATCAAATAGTAAAATATTTGATTTATAAGGGAATAGTCTTTCATCTTCAAACATATTTTGCATTATTCTTGAAATACCGCAAGACTTACCACTACCACTATTACCAAAGATAGCGAAGTGATTACTAAAGAAGTTATTAACATCTAAGTAAACAGGAAAATCATTATAATAAGGACTTACACCAAAGGGCATAAACCCTTGTTTATCTTCTCCTGTTATTAGAGGTATTTCTTCTTGTTTAATTACTCTTATCTTAGCATCTAATGATGGTTTTCTTAAAACACCACCGATTAAACGTCCATTAGTTATCTCTCCTAAGAATCTTGCTCTAACAATACCATCTTCTAAGTCATCTACTTCTCCTAGAATTGTTTTATCTTTGTCTTCAAAAATTAAATGTAAGTTCATTAAGTTAATTGCTACTTCAGCATCTTCTTTTAATTTAATATTAGCGCTTTGATCACTAATGTAGATTATTTTGTCAAACATAACTACCATTCTCCTTTATTCTCTAGATAAATTATACCTTTAAATAGAAAAAGTGACAAGAGTTAGATGGAAATTACTTCTTGTAATTTACGTTTTAACTCTTCATCACTGGTATTTTTTATAATATCTTCTAACATTTTATTCTTTTTAGCTAACTTTAAATTTTCTTCATAGGTTTCTAGTCTTTTTATTGTCTCTTTTAGTTGTTTATGAATGGCATTTCTACTGATATTATAGATACTTGCTAGTTCACTTAAAGATAAGTTTTTGAAGTAATACTCTTCAAAATACATTCTTTGTTTTTCAGTTAAAAGAGTACCATAAATATCATAGAGCATTGTATAATATACTAATTCTTCCATTATAATCCTAATAATTTTAATATGGCTAGAAAACATGATCCTAAACCTATGATTAGATAAAGTATTGTTAAATTTTTTCTTTTATATATTAGATAGTTATTAAGGCCCATAATTAAAAGGGTTATTCCTAATATTAATTCAAATATATATAGTAAATTGGGATTAATAATAGTAACAATACCAAATATTATTACTGTTATAGTTAATATAAACTGAATAGCGATTAATACTTTTAGATAGGTAAAACTTTTTTCTTGCCTGTTTTTAGCTTTAGGATTTAATTGTACTACACTTTTACTCATTTTCTTCCTCCATAAAGTCTTTAAATAGACTATAAATATATTTTTCAATATCAAATTCTTGT
>CALVVD010000112.1 GCA_944363745.1 uncultured Bacilli bacterium
AACCAAAGAATAATAGAAACTATATAAGAAATAATACCTACAGTTAAACTCTCATATAAGAATATTCTAATAATATCACCTTTATTAGTACCTAAAGCTCTTAGTATACCTATTTGTTTTTTAGAGTAATTTATAGATACATAGATAAAGTTAGAGAATAGTAATATTGTAAAGAGAATAAATACTAAAGTAACGATATTTATATATTTATTTAGAAAACTGTAGATATAAGCAAGAGAATTTATATCATCAGAGTAGGGCATAGTTATAAATAATGTTTTTCCTCTAGCATCATCTTCATAACTAGGATATTTTCTAAATATCTTTAAAAGAGATGTTTCATTATTATCATATACTCTAAAAGAGATTAATTCTTTATGAACTGCTTCACTCTTTATTTCTTCTAAATAATCTTTACTAATATAGTTATCTGTTAGACTAACACCTGTTATTTTTAAATCTTTATAATAACCTTTGGTATTATAGTGAGTTTCAAATGGAACAGTTAAATTATTAGTAGTAATATAATTAGTTATAAACGTACTTAAAAGTTCATTATATTCACCACTATTATTTGCTAAATAAATATCTAACTCTTCTTTAAAACCATCAACATATTCTTGTAAGTAGTTAAGAGATACAATAACTTCATCACTGTTTAAATTAGTAATAGGAGTTATAACATCTCCATTATTGTTATATACTTTTATACCAGAGATTCCTCCATCTTTTAAGACTTTATCTTCATTTATAACGGCATTGTTTAAAAGTGCTTCATCTGTAGTATTAAATTTTAAATCTAAGTTTTTACCATAAATAGTATAGGCTTTGTTAATATAATAACTAGAGTAATCTTGAGATATTGTTTGATTACTTAAATCTTTATAACGACTATTATCATCATCAATTATTCCTACAATAATAACATTATTTAATCCAAAAGGAAGTTCTCTTCTACTATTAACTAAATTATCATAAGAAGTAGGCTTAAAAAGATTACCATTTATATCTTTAATTCCTTTTTCCATGATATTATCAGCAAGATATTTATGAATAACTATTTCATTATTAGTTTTGGGAATAGTACCTATAATGTTAGATAGTAGTTTATCATCTTTAATCTCTACATAGGTAGTAATAGGAATAATAGTATCTTTATCATTAATAGGTTCAAAAGATAAAATACTGTTGTTATCATAAATATAATACATAGGGTTTGCAGTTACATTGTTTTCTTTTTCAAAATCACTAATTATTTCATCAGTCATGGGTAATTCTTCTTTAGTTCTATATGTTGAATTAATAATATTGACATAACTAATATCATAATAAGTTTCGTTGTTTTCTATTAAGGTATCAGTTGCAAGTATATTTTTATCAAACATACTTGTATTAACAGATATTCCCATAAAGACTAAAGAAATCATTGTTAAGATAATTGTAAAGAATAGTTTAACTTTATTACTCTTTAAGGAAGTTAAAGCAAAGTGTAAACACTCTTTAAAAGGGAGTCTTGATTTAGTTAAAGAGAAAGTATTATCATCCTTTGCTTCAACAGTTAAATCGTTTCTAATAGCATTACCATCTTGTAGTTCTAATATTTTATCAGCATAAGTATTAGCATTCTCTAAGTCATGAGATACAACAACTACTAATTTTTCTTTACTAATCTCCTTTAATAACTTAAAAGTTTCTAAACTAGAATGACTATCCAAGTTACCAGTAGGTTCATCTGCAAGTATTATCTTAGGATTTTTAATTAAGGCTCTTGCAATACCAACTCTTTGTTTTTGACCTCCAGATAACTCATTAATATTTCTATATTCTAATCCTTTAAGACCAAGACGTTCTAAAAGATTAAGTATTTCTTCTTTATCTACTTTCTTTCTTAATAATTTTGCAGATAACATAACATTATCAAAGACATTATATTCTTCTAACAAATTAAAATCTTGAAAGATAAAACCAATATAAGTATTTCTATAACTATCATAATCTTTTTCTCTAAAACTATCTATATCTTTATTATCAATGTAGATCTTGCCACTTGTTTTACTATCAAGTCCTCCTAAAATATTTAATAAAGTACTCTTACCACTACCACTTTTACCAATAATAAATACTAAGCCTTTATTACCTAAATTAATATTAATATCATTTAAAGCTTTAGTAACTTGTCCTTTTTTACTTCTATATTCTTTATTAACATTAACAAACCGTATCATAAACCTTCACCTATTATAATCATAGCATAGTTTTCAATAAAATGCTTTATATAATTTAACTTTAGATGTATTATATATAAATAAATGTAAAGGAGGTTAAAATGCCTAAAGTAAGTATAATAGTTCCTGTTTATAATGAAGAAGAATATGTTTCTACTTGTCTTCTTAGTCTTATTAATCAAACTCTTGATGATATAGAAATAATTTTAATAGATGATAATTCTACTGATAATAGTTTAAATACTTTATTAGATTATGCTAAGAAGTATCCTAATATAAAAGTTTATCATAATGAAAAGAATATAGGACAAGGTGCATCTAGAAATAGAGGATTAAGTCTTGCAACTGGAGAATATATAGGTTTTGTAGATAGCGATGATTATATTAGAAATACAATGTATGAAGGTATGTATAAGTCTGTACTTAACAATAACTATCCAGAACTTGTTACTACTGATATATTATTTGTAAAAGATGATGGTTATGCAAATAGAGATTTGGAGTTTCTATCAATTGGAAAAGAAAAGATAATTAATCCTATTCAAGATAGATCTGCTGTTATTTTTGAAAGTCCTGCTGTTTGTAATAAGCTCTTTAGAAGAGATACTTTAAAAGAATTTTATTTTGTAGAAGATTCTTTATTCGAAGATATTCCTTTTAGTTATACTAAATATATGGAAGCATCTAAAGTTGTAACTGTTTCAAGTATTAATTATTTTTATAGAAGAGAT
>CALVVD010000113.1 GCA_944363745.1 uncultured Bacilli bacterium
CTTGTAAGGCAAGTGCTCTAACCAACTGAGCTAATCGCCCATAAACCGTTTGACGAAATTAAATATACCAGTTAATTCGAAGAATGTCAATAATATTTGCGATTTTTTTTTATTTTTTTGATGTAGTTAATTCTTTTGCAATCCAATAATCTAAATGTAAGGCTAAATTTTTAAAGCCATTAGGTGTTTCTTTTATCTTACTATCATGACGATTAGTAATACGATAATCTAGTTTTTTTATACTTAATTTAAACATTCCTTCATCAATTTTCTTTAAAACTCTTACTCTAATTAATTCATTTAATTCAACATATTTGTGTAAATCTTCAATGTATTTATCATCAATCTCAGAAATATGAATTAAACCATTATTGATCTTATCTAATTTAACAAATATTCCATAATCTTTTATACCTGTTACTGTTCCAAGTACAATATCATTCTCCTTATAATTTTTTATCATATATTTAACCTCTAGAAGTATTATAACAGATATTTTTATCTTATTCAACCTTTACATTTGTTGACAAACTAGATATAATTAATTCGGTGATATTATGGAAAATAACGAAGTAATTACAAAAGTAAAAGAAATTATTGAAGAATTAAAACCTTTCTTAATCAGTGATGGTGGCACTTTAGAGTTTATTGATTATAAAGATGGGATTGTTTATGTAAAATTAGGAGGAGCATGTGAAGGTTGTGCGTTCTTAGATATTACTTTAAAAGATGGTATTGAACAGATGATTATGAATGAAATACCTGAGGTAAAAGAAGTAAGAAATGTTAATTAAGTTCTAACCAGTCTATTTTTATAATAGACTTTTTTTTATTTATATAATTATAAATATACTTAAGGAACTCTTGATATTCATCCGCTCTATTTAATATTTTAATAATTTCTTTTTCCTTAGTATATCCATTTACAATATCTTCATAGATATCAAAATAAAAGCTAGGAAATAATAGTCTTGCTATTAATAAAGAGTATTGATAAATACTAAAATTCAGATTATCCAATAACTCTTCAATAACCTCATAACTATAAGTATCTTCTATAAAAATATATTTTAAATACTCCCCTACATCTCTAGCTCTATGATCTATAACCAAATATAAAGGATTAAAAAAGCTGATATCTCTTAGATTTACTCTTCTTCTCGATATTACTAGAATATCATTATATTCTTTTGTAAGATAATGATTAACAGCATAAAAATAAGCAATAGCATTTTCTCCTAAACCAATAAAATAATCTAGACTTTTATAAAGAATAGGATATTTTACTTTAATATAGTCTTTTTGATATTCAAAATAATCTATTTTACTAGTCCAAAGTTTATCCCAATTACTGTGATTTAATGTTTTTAGTTTTAACATTTCTCCATTACAATATAAGGGATTATATAAATCTTCTAAGGAAAATTTGACATATTTTTTACATCTTAAAAGAATATAATATTGATTATTAATAAAACTTATAGGGGATCTATTAAGATTATAGATTATTTGCATAAATTTAGTATTAATAAGCATTCTATTAAGACTTATTACTTCATTAATATAATCCATAGGTTTATTAATAGAAATAACGTAATATAAGTAATTATTATCTTCAAAATAATAGTATTCTTTAGTTTTAATTAACTTTGTAATATTAATTTGATAATAGTAAAAAAGAGCATTTTTCATATTCAAAACCTCGGTTAATTATATGAAAAAATGGAAAGAAAAAGAACCTTAGTGGAACTTATTTTCTTTTATTTCCAGGTTCTTCAGGTTCTTCATATTCTTCAATAATCTTTCTTGATTCAGCTATTTGTTTATCATAATTATATATATCAGTTTCATTTTTATCTACCTTTGAAGCCATTTCTTCAGCAGTTTTTCTAGCAATGATAACTTCCTCTTTCATTTGAGCTAGTTCATTCTTACGTCTTTCAATTTCTTTATTTCTTGCATTAATTAAAGCATTTTGAGCTCTTTCATTTAATTCAGCAGCTTCTTGGGCTTTCCTTTCTCTTATTATACTTGTCTCATTATATCTTTCTTCGCTCTTCTTAGCTTTTTCTACATAAGAATCTTTTAACTCTTTTTCCTTTTCTAATTGTCTCAAAATATCATTTAATACCTCATCATCTTCAAAATTAATTGTACCTGAAGATGGTTCAACTTTAGTAGCAGCTTGTACTGGAGTATCAAAATGTACAAAATAATCATCGCTTACTTCTAAAGGCTTTTCTACATGATCTTTATCATCTTGAGGGGTAATTTCTGGTTCTACAGCACCTTCTGCATCAAACATACTATTAATTGTATCTTCACTTATAGGTTGTTCTAATTTTTCTTTTATATTTCCTGCAGCATAAGTTGTTTCACTTGCAAAATTTTTATCTGTTAAATTTTTATCTATATAATCGGCAGCAGTTAAGCCATCTTCACCTTTTTCATTACTATAAATGGCTTTTTCAACTTCTTCTCTTATTACAGTTGGATCTATAGAGCTAAATATAGGTTCATTATTTTCTTCATTAATAAGTGGCTTTTGAGCTTCTTCAAAGCTAACATCTAACTTACTTTCTAAAGCTTCTTTAGATATAGTTTCACCTTTGAAAACTGTTTTTCCATTCTTCTCTAATTCATTTAGATTACTTTCAGGTAGTCTTAAAGCTTTCTTAGCTATATCTAGGAACTTTTCACGTTTTTCCATAAAACTTTCTAAAGTTGAGTTTACGTCTTTTAATTCCTCAATAATTTCTTGTATCTTTTCTACAGATTTTGCCTTTTCTTCTGCTGAAGCATCCTTACCTACTGAATTTTCAGCAATTTGCTTAGCTAACTCATTTCTCTTTTCTTCTAAATAAGCACGTTCAACCTCTAAAATTGTAGCATAAGATGCTATCTTTAATTTTATTTTATTAGCATCGCCAGCATATGTTTCTTCTGGTGATTG
>CALVVD010000114.1 GCA_944363745.1 uncultured Bacilli bacterium
TAAGCTTCTTTTTTTAAATTATTCTCAAGTATTGTTAACATTTCATTTTTCATCTCATCAGTTGCATTATTCCAAATTATTTCCATAAATACACCCATACCAGGTAGAGTTACTTCATCTTTAGAATTAATAGATTCAACTATCGCTTCCTTAATACTTTCCTTATTATCATTTTTAAAATTATTTAAAATATAGTCTTTTATACTCATAAAATCATCTCCTAGACATATCTTTACCAATATTTTTAAATTTATACTATAATTTTTTCTCTTTTTCATATATAATTTAATTAGGAGGGATAAAATGTCAACAGGAATGATTGTAGGAATTGTAATAGTTGCAATTATTGTTATTTTAATAATTTGGTATGTAGTAACATATAACTCATTAGTACAACTTAGAAATAGAGTTAAAGACCAATGGAGTCAAATTGATGTTCAATTAAAAAGAAGAGCAGATTTAATTCCTAATTTAGTAGAGACTGTTAAAGGTTATGCTAAACATGAAAGTTCTACTTTAGATGAAGTTATTAATGCTCGTAACAGCTTTAATACTGCAGGAACTAAAGAAGAAGAGATAAAAGCAAATGGAGAATTAACTAATATGTTAAATCGTCTATTCGCTCTTGCAGAAGCATATCCTGATCTTAAAGCTAACCAGAACTTTATTTCACTTCAAAATGATTTAAGAGATACTGAAGATAAGATAAGTACAATGAGACAATTTTATAATGATACAGTACTTACTTATAATAATAAAGTACAAACTATTCCAAGTAATATAGTTGCAAATATTTCTCATTTTAAAGAAGAATCTTTCTTTGAAATTGAAGAAAAAGACAAAGAAGTACCTAAAGTATCATTTTAAGACTTGCTTTATGCAAGCTTTTTTTCGATGGGAGTGAATGATTGTGAGTAAAAATAAAATTTCAATTATAATAGTTATAGCAGTACTTGTTATTATGTTTTTACCAGTAGGATTTTCTTTTTTTGATGGAGAGCCTACAGATAAATTTTTAAGTGAGATAGAAATACTTGATAATGGTTCTATTAAAGTAAGAGAACTTATTAAAATGAATGGTGAGTATAATGGTATGGAACGTGATGTTAGTTATGCTAATTCTAGTAGTGAGCCATATAATGGAGATATAAGTGCTATAGAAGGAAATACTACATTATATGATGGAAGTAGTATTACTAATGTTAAAGTAGGATCTATTAGTGATGATGGAGACCTTACATTTGATGACTTTAATAGAAATATTAACTATTTTAATAAAGTTAGTTTTGCAAGTAATGGAGAAGCTTCTAAATATACATATAATACCTTTATGGATGAAGTTAATTTAAAACTTTTTAATCCTAGTGATTTAGATGAAATATTTTATATAGAGTATACTGTTAATGATGTAGTAGTTGTTCATAATGATATTGCAGAACTTGCTTGGAATACCCTAGGTGATGGTTATAGAGAAAATATAGGTGATTATGAAGTAAAAGTAATACTACCTAATAGCGATAACGATTATAGAGTATGGTTACACGGACCTTTAAATGGTGAGATAAAAAGAACTAATAATAAGGAAGCATTAGGTACATTTAACTTTTTAGGAGCATATAATCCTGTTAGTGTTAGATTAATATTTAATAAGTCTTTAGTCCCTAATGCTACAAAAACCAGTGGACTAACTGCAAAAGATGCAATTATAGATTATCAAACAAAATTAAGCGATGAAGCGAACAGAGAAAGAGAAAGAATAGAAAGACAAAATATGATATTAATAATAACTAGTACTATTTGGGGAATTATTGCAATTTCTCTTGCCGTAAGTGTTTATCTAAGAGAAAAAAAGATGAAGAAAACTGCCTTTACTATGGAATACTTTAGAGATTTTCCAGGAAGTTATGGACCAGAGGTATTAGAGTATCTAATAGATAAAAATATAACTGAGAAGAGTTTATCTGCTACCATATTAAACTTAATTTATAAGAAAGTATTAAAAGTAGAAGTTATTGATAGAAAGTTGAAGGACGATTATAAATTAATATTACAAGAGTATGATGAGGCTACTTTAACAGAAACAGAAAAGATAGCTTTAAACTTAATAATTAATGAGATAGGTAATAGTAAAGAAGTAGTTCTTTCTACTATAAGGAAACATTGTTCTACTTTAAGTAATGCTAATAATGTAATGGATTTATATAATGATTTTATAAGGAAAAGTAAATCTTTAGGTAAAAGTGAGTTATTCTTTGCTACAACTCCAGGTTTAGTAGCTTTCTCAGTTATCTTTAGTTTATTAGGACTTGTCTTAACATTTATTAGTTTTGCTTTAGATTTATCTTGGCTTGGAATAATAATTATTATTCTTATGATAGTATTAATTATCTTTGTTATAACTAGAAAGTTCTATACTAAAAAGGGTGCAGAACATTATGCTAAGTGGATGGCTCATAAGAAATTCTTAGAAGACTTTAGTAGATTTAATGAAAAAGAGTTACCTGAGGTAACTTTATGGGATAAGTATTTAGTATATGCAGTTGTTTTAGACTGTGCAGATAAACTTTCTAAAGAAATGGAACTTAGGATGCCTAATATGGATACAAGTGATACTACTTATGTAGGTTATAATCCTTATATGACTCATTATTTTATAACATCTAATATTTATTCTAGTATTAATAGTGGTATACATACTGCAGTTGCATCATCACGTTCATCAATCGCGGCGAGTCAAGCTTCAAGTGGCGGTGGCTTTGGAGGCGGTTCCATTGGTGGCGGTGGTTCCTTTGGAGGTGGAGGCGGTGGAGGCCGTTTCTAATCCTCAAGAAAACATAATATAATCTTAATAATTACATAAGTATTTTCTAAATAACAATAGTGAGTACAATTAGGAAAGATAATAAGCTCACTATTTGTTATTTTTTTATGCATTAATTTACCATCTTTTA
>CALVVD010000115.1 GCA_944363745.1 uncultured Bacilli bacterium
AAAAAAGAGGTTTAAAAGCAGCTATTATAACTGCCATAATAGTAATAATTGCATTTATTTATATGATAATACCAAATCTACCATATTCAGGAATGTTACTTGATATGGAGGAAGATACTTATCTTGGACAATTATTTGGAAATAACTCCTATTTTCAAGATGGTTTTACTTATATGATGGCTTTACTATTCACTTTAGTGGGAATAGCTTATGGAATAGGTGCTAAAAGCATAAAAAATGATAAAGATATAATTAATGGGTGTAAAGAAAGCTTTGCTCCAATAGGCGAAATATTAATGCTAATATTTGTTGTTTCTCAGTTTACAGCTATCTTTAGACAAACAAATATAGGAACAGTTATCACTGCCTGGTTTGCTTCTATAATAGGAGATATAGGCTTTACTGGCTTACCTTTAGCTATCTTTGCTCTTATCCTAATAGGTTTATCTAACATATTAGTACCATCATCTAGTAGTAAATGGGAAATATTTGCTCCTGTAATGGTACCAGCCTTTATGCAATCAAATTTATCAGCTCCATTTGCACAGTTTATTTTAAGAGCAGGTACTTCTATAACAGCAGGAATAACACCATTACTAGCTTGCTTTGCAATCTATATAGGATACTTAAATGTTTATAATCAAGATAAATCTAAACCAATAACAATTCATAAAAGCATAAGCTATATACTTCCATACTTTGGAATAATAGCTTTAACTTGGATTTTATTAGTAATAGGTTGGTACTTAATAGGCTTACCATTAGGTCCTGGAGTATCTGCCACAATTTAAATACCGTAAGGTATTTTTTTCTTTTAAAAGATATAAAACAATGCTATAATACATAGGAGAAAAGAGGTAATATTATGAGTTTAAAAGCAGGAATTATAGGACTACCTAATGTTGGAAAAAGTACATTGTTTAATGCCCTAACAAAAACCCATATTTTAGCAGAGAACTATCCCTTTGCAACAATTGACCCTAATGTTGGAATAGTAAATGTTAAAGATGAAAGAATTGATAAATTATCAAGCATGTATAATCCAAAAAGAACAATCTATACAAGTTATGAATTTATAGATATAGCAGGACTTGTCAAAGGTGCAAGTAAAGGAGAAGGATTAGGTAATAAGTTCTTATCACATATAAGAGAAGTAGATGCCATCTGCGAAGTAGTAAGATGTTTTGATAATGGTAATATAATCCATGTCGATGGTAATGTAGACCCTATAAGAGATATTGAAACAATTAATCTAGAATTAGTCCTAGCAGACTTAGAAACAGTAACTAATAGAATAGGTAGAATTAGTAAAAAAGCTAGAATGAGTAAAGATAAAGATGAACTTTTAGAGTATGAAACCCTAGAAAAATTAAGAAAAGCTCTAGAAGAAAATACCCCAATAAGACTAATTGACTTAACAAAAGAAGAGAAATCTATTATCAAAAGCTTTAATCTTCTAACCGAAAAGCCATTGATTTATCTTGCAAATGTAAAAGAAAGTGATTTAGGTACAGATAATGACTATGTTAAAAAAGTTAAAGAATATGCAAATAAAGAAAATGCTAAAGTAATAGAAATATGTGCTAAAGTAGAAGAAGAGTTAAGCGAACTAGAAGATGAGGATGCAAAAGAGATGTTAGAGGCACTAGGACTAGAAAAAAGTGGATTAGACTCTCTAATCGCTGCAACATATGACTTATTAGGACTTGCCACATATTTTACCGTAGGACCAGATGAAGTAAGAGCATGGACATTCAAAAAAGGTATGAATGCTAAAAGCTGTGCCGGTATCATCCATACAGATTTTGAAAAAGGCTTTATTAAAGCAGAAGTTATCTCATATGAAGATTTAATTGAGTGTGGTAGTGAATTAAAAGCAAGAGAAGCAGGTAAAGCAAGACTTGAAGGAAAAGACTATTTAATGCAAGATGGAGATATCTGTCACTTTAGATTTAATGTATAGGGAGAATTATGTATTATATATAATAAAAAGATGAAAAGAAAATGTTAAGAATATGAAAATATTTAATAAATAATTAAAATTGGAGGTAATACAATGAAAGAAATAAGATTGTGTGATGATACAGATGTGAGTAGAGTATTTGACCTTTGTGTAAATAATAGTTTAGGAATAGAAATACAAGGGTTCTATAATCCCAATTTAATTGATACTGAAGAAACAGAAAAATTGATATCATATTATAAAAATGTATTAGCTAATTTTCAAGGCGGAAAATCTCTTCACGCACCATTTTGGGATTTGAATTTAGGAACAAAAAATCCGATGATAAAAGAGGCAACTATGAAAACATTTAATTATGCATATAAGGTTGCTAAAGAATTAGGATGTACTGAAATAGTAGTTCATAATGGTTTTGTTCCTAATACTAGTTTTTATCAAGGATGGGTAAAAAATGCTACTGAATTTTGGCAAGAGTTTTTTGCTGACAAGGATGATTCTATTATTATGATGATTGAAAATCAATGTGAAGAAGATAGTGAAGTATTGAAAATGGAAATAGATTCAGTTAACGATCCAAGACTTAAAGTTTGTTTAGATATAGGACATGCCAATGCAAACTCAAATATGTCAGTTGAAAATTGGATTATTATTCTAGGTGATAGAATTGGATATTTGCATTTGCACAATAACCATGGAAAACAAGGGGGTAGACCATCATACATGAATGATGAACATTTAGGCTTAGATGATGGAACTATTGATGTGGCAGAAGTGTTTTCTTTATTAGAAGAATATTGCCCTAATGCAATATGGAATGTTGAATGTAAATTAGATTATATAGAAAAGTCAGTAGAAATTTTAAAAAGTATGGGATACATTAATAAACAGTCCAAAAGGTCTAAAATTTAAAGAAAAAGATAGACTTTTCTTTTTTCTTTTGCTATAATACTACCGAGTATTTAAAATGCTCCTTACCTAGAAA
>CALVVD010000116.1 GCA_944363745.1 uncultured Bacilli bacterium
TAGTCAAAGTAGCATTCCACTTAGCATCAGTTACGATAAAGTTCTCATAATCTCTTAAGTTACCTAAGAAACCATCTACACTTGTATCATTTAACCATTCTTCCATATAACTTCCTTCAAAATTAGTTTGATTATCAGGATTATAAGGAATCGCACTTATATTCCATTGGGTTACTAGTTTAGTTGTCTTTGCTTCATTATTAACAGACACCGCTCTCCATAACTTTCCACTATACCAAATATAGTTATTAGGGTCTTTCCCTGTTATAAATGTATCTGTTCCATCATCATAGGTACTTCCACTTGTTAAATTATCTATAACCATAGTTGATGCTTTCTCACCTTTAGATTGACTTGCTACTACTCTTAACTTACCTTTAAATGTCTTACCACTAGCTTCCTCTGTAGTAGCATCATAATCTATCCATATTCTTAAAGTATAATTTATTGTTTGATCTGGTTCAATTGTTCCTGTATCTACTACTCTATTAGGATTAGCTCCCATATTAGATAAATCATCAGCATTACCTACAACACTATCTTTAGTTAAACTATATCTTATTGCAGAATCAGGCATTCTAGTTTCACCTTCATCTAATTCCATATCATCTAAATATATAGTAAAATCTGTATCAATATTACCTTCATTTACTAAACTAAAGTTAAAACCTGTTAATTTTTGTCCTTCACTATCTTCTAAAGGTATTTGTTTTTCTAAGGTTAATTCATTAGATTCTTCTAATCTTAATCCTAAGCTACCTGCTCTAATAACATATTCTTTATCTCCATGTAAAGTAGTTACTAAATAAGCAAATGCTATTCCTATTAATAGGAGAATAATAATAACAACACTTATTATAATAACTTTTTTATTATTTTTTAAAGCTTCTTTCATCTTCATAACACCTCTATTGTTATCTTATATATAAATAATAACATAGAATTTTTGAAAAAAAAAGACTAATATCGTTATTTGATATCAATCTCATTTTTATTATTTAACAGAATTTATTTGACTCATTACTTCATCAGCAAAGTTTTCTTCTTTCTTTTCAATACCTTCACCAACAGCATAACGAATCATTGATACAATAGATCCTCCATTATTTTTAACATAATTACCTACTGTTACACTAGAATCTTTAATAAATTCTTGTTCTTCTAAACAAATCTCTTTATAAAATTTATTTAATCTACCAGTAACCATCTTTTCAGCTATATCTGCAGGTTTTCCTTCATTCATAACTTGTTCTTTAATTACTTTAGACTCGTGTTCAACCATATCACTTGGAACACTTTCTCTATCTACACATACAGGAGCCATAGCTGCAATATGCATTGCAACATCTTTAGCAACTTCTTCTGTAGTATTATCAAGTACTACTAAAGCACCAATCTTACCTCCCATATGTAAGTAACTACCAAATACCTCGCTATCAGTTTTCTCAACTAATTCACATCTTCTAAAAGATATTTTCTCTCCTATTTTAGCAGTTAAACTAACTAACTTAGTTTCTACAGTCTCACCATTATCATCAAAAGTTAATACATCTTCTTTTGTCTTTAAATCATTATTAATAATAGTATCTGCTAAATAATTAACAAAGTTAACAAACTCTTCATTCTTAGCCACAAAATCAGTCTCAGAATTAACTTCTAATATAACTGCTTTATTATCTTTAACTTCTATTTTACATAAACCTTCAGCAGCAACTCTTGACTCTTTCTTAGCAGCTTTACTAATACCTTTTTCTCTTAACCAATCAACTGCTTCATCCATATTACCATTACAAGCTTCTAATGCTTTCTTACAATCAAGCATTCCTGCTCCAGTCTTATCTCTTAATTCTTTTACATCACTTGCTTTAAACATAATTATTCATCCTTTCTATTTTTATACAAAAGGAAGGAGACTCCCTCCCTCCTAACCTTTTTTATTTAGATAAAGCTTCTATAATTTCAGCTTTCTTTAATCCAGTAGTAGAAATATTTTTTTCTTTAGCTATTTCTTTTAATTCAGCAACTGTCATTTTACTATAATCAACAGTCTCTTTTACTTCCTCTTTTTTAGTTTCTTTCTTTTCTTCTTTTATTTCTTTTTTCTCTACCTTTTTATCTTCTTTAACTTCTTTTTTATGTTCTTTCTTTATTTCTTTCTTATCTTTTTTATCTTTCTTAGCTTTATCTTCTTCTGTAATATAATCAATTACTTCATTACCATTAACTTCTGCAATAGCATTAGTTAAAGCTCCAATAAGTAATTTAACACTTCTTACAGCATCATCATTACCAGGAATAACATAATCAACCATATCTGGATCACAGTTTGTATCAACAACACCAAATACAGGAATATTTAAAATTCTAGCTTCTTTAATAGCAATCTCTTCTTTTTTAGGATCAACTATAACTATAGCTTGAGGAAGTTTTTTCATTTCTCTAATTCCTCTTAAGTTTTTATTAAGTTTCTCATATTCTTTCTTAAGATTAATAACTTCTTTTTTAGGTAATAAATCGAATGTTCCATCTTGTTCCATCTTTTCGATTTCTTCCATTCTTCTAATTCTAGATCTAATAGTTCTAAAGTTTGTTAATGTACCACCTAACCATCTTTCATTAACAAAATACATATTAGTTCTAACTGCAGACTCTTCAGCAGCTTCTTGAGCTTGTTTTTTAGTTCCAACAAATAGAACTTTTCCTCCATCTTCTGCAATTTTCTTTAATGCTTCATAAGCATTATCTAAACATTTAGATGTTTTTTGTAAATCGATAATATAAATATCATCTCTAGTTGTATAGATATACTCTCCCATCTTAGGATTCCATCTTCTTTTTTGATGTCCAAAATGAACACCAGCTTCTAATAAATAATTCATTGATACTACGCTCAT
>CALVVD010000117.1 GCA_944363745.1 uncultured Bacilli bacterium
CCGCATAACTTGTTCATACTATTATTACTATCATTAATAATAGTAATACTCCTATTATAATTATTTCTTTTCTTTTTGTTTTATCTTTCATTTACACTCATCCCTTACTACTTATTCTTATCATTATTACCTATTCTTATACTTAATATTAACACATATAATCCTCTTTATCAATTGTTTTAACATTATAAAAGAACAGAATATACACTTACTCTGTTCTTATAACATAATAAAAGAAAGTAATTTCATTACTTAGATATTTACTAAACTGCCCCCCCCCCAGGTAACACATCGTAAACATTCTATTCTCATAATTTTACCCTCTTTCTATCTTTAATTAAAAGTTTTTATCTCTTAAGAATGGAGGAAAATCATAGTCTGTATCATCTAATACTTCTCCTTCATCATCGTCATCATCATTGTTTTCACTCATCGCTACTACATAAGGATTATCATCTCTACTACTTCTTCTAGTTTGTTGATTATTAGAGAATATTGGTTGTTTAACTTCCCCTTCTTTTCTATCAAAACCAGTAGCAATTACTGTAACAATAACTTCATCAGATAAATTCTCATTAATAACAGAACCAAAGATTGTATTAATATCATTACCAGATGCTGCTCTTACAACTTCTGCTGCTTGTTCAGCTTCAAATAATGTTAAATTAACACCACCAGTTATATTAATAATAGCATCAGTAGCTCCACTAATACTAGTTTCAAGTAATGGACTAGATACAGCTTGTTTAGCAGCTTCTATCGCTCTATCTTCACCCATACCAATACCAATACCAATAATTGCACGACCAGAATCTTTCATAACAGATTGAACATCTGCAAAATCAAGGTTAACAAGTCCAACTACTGCAATTAAATCTGATATAGATTGTACACCACGTCTTAAGACATTATCTACTTCTTTAAAAGCCTCTAACATAGGTGTAGTCTTATCTATAATTTCTCTTAATCTATCATTTGGTATTACTATTAAAGTATCAACATGCTTTTCAAGTTCTGCTAATCCTGCTAAAGCATTCTCCATTCTTTTTCTACCTTCAAAAGTAAATGGTTTAGTAACAATAGCAACTGTTAAAGCTCCAAGAGCTTGAGCAATTTCTGCAACAACAGGTGCTGCCCCAGTACCAGTTCCACCACCCATTCCACAAGTAATGAAAACCATATCTGCACCAGTTAGAGCATCTTCTATTTCTTTTTTAGATTCAAGTGCTGCTTCTCTACCAATATCAGGACGACTTCCTGCTCCTAATCCATCAGTTAAATTAGCCCCTAATTGAATTTTTATATCAGCTTTAGAATTATTTAATACTTGTAAATCTGTGTTAGCAACAATAAATTCTACTCCTTTAACACCAGATTCTACCATTCTATTAACGGCATTACCGCCGCCTCCACCACAACCGATTACTTTAATTTTCGCTAATTGATCCATTTCTAGTCCGTTTCCCATACTATGTTTCCTCCTTAATTAGTTATCAAAAAAGTGACCAAAAAATTTATTAGATATATCATTATTACCATTCTTCTTTTTAGGTGATACAAAATTATCTATATCTACTTCATCAAACATATTACCATTTTTCTCTCTTAATGTACACTTCTTATCATAATATATACAACTTCCAAAAGCACTTGAATACTTATTATGTCTAGCACCGATTTCCGTCATATTCATACAACTAGCATTTCGACCTAATACTTCATCTACAATATAGTTAAAACCTGCTAGTTCACTAATACCACCTACTACAATTATATAACTTATTTCCCTTTTTGTTAAGCGATTTATCTCATTTTTTGCAAGTTTTAGTATTTCTCTTAGTCTAGATTCTATAACTTCAGAAATCTGCACTTGATTAATTGTGATTTTTTTATTTTCAGTATTAGTAACAACTTCTTCATCATTACTATCTGCATATCTTGATGAAGAAAGTGCAAAAGTCTCTTTTAACTTCTTAGAAGTATTTAAATCTAATTTATATACAAACGCTATATCTTTATCAACACTACTACTACCAACAGGAATATATGAATTTTTAATCATAATTCCTTTATTAAAGACTCCAACACTAGTAATATCATTACCTATATTAATAACAGCACCCATTTTTCTATCTAAATCTTTACTAGAAACTGTATAATAATCTGCTTGAATATTATAAATAATATCTGTAATATTAACTCCTATACTTCTAACTATATTTATAAAAGGATATATCTCTTCCTTAGGAGAAGTAGCAACTACAGCTTTTAAAAATAGTTTCTTTCCTTCTTCATCTATTGGATTAATAACACTAGCTTCATCATCAACTGTAAAAGATATAGGTAAACAACTAACAAGTTCACGTGTATCATCATAACTATCTAATACTGTATCTGCCACTACATTATTAATATCTCTTCCTCTTACTCTATCTCCTTTTATATTAACAAGACCATGTTCTATAGTCATACTAGCACGATTTGCAGGAAGACACAAAATAACTTCTCTTATTTTCATGCCAATTTTATCTTCTATATTCTTAATAGCAGTAGTTAAGGAATTTTTTAACTTTTTCTCATCATATATAACATTCTTTTTAAGTCCATTAGTTTTAACTGAAGTAGTAGCAAGAACATAATACTTATCTAAATTAGCATTAACAACTACTATCTTAATATAGCCATTACCAATATCAAGACCTGTATAGATATGAGCCATGATAATTCACTACATTTCTACCATTACACTGT
>CALVVD010000118.1 GCA_944363745.1 uncultured Bacilli bacterium
GGTGCTACTCGAGGTAATGGTGTTGTAGGAGAAGATATTACTCATAATGTTAAGACTATTAAAAGTATCCCTTTAAAGTTAAAACAACCTCTTGATATTGAAGTAAGAGGAGAAATCTATATGAGTAAAAAAACACTAGAAAAGATTAATAAAGAACGTATTTCTAAAGGCGAGAAACCCCTTCAAAATCCAAGAAATGCTGCGGCAGGTTCTATTAGACAGCTAGACTCTAAAGTAGCCGCAAAACGTAATTTAGATGCCTTTTTATACCATTTACCAAATCCAGAAGACTTTGGAATTAAAACTCATCATGAAGCTTTAGAGTTTATGAAGAGTTTAGGCTTTAAGACTAACCCTAATAATAGAATAGTTAAAAATATAAATGAAGTAATGGCTTATATTCATGAAAAAGGGGAAATAAGAAAAGACCTACCATATGATATTGATGGTGTTGTTATAAAAGTAGATAATCTTAAAGACCAACAAACTCTAGGTTTTACTGCAAGAACACCTAGATGGGCTATTGCCTATAAATTCCCTGCCGAAGAAGTATTAACTAAACTAAATGATATATTATTTACGGTAGGAAGAACTGGTAAAATAACACCTAATGCTATCTTAGACCCCGTTCAATTAATGGGCTCTACTATAAGTAGAGCGACTCTTCATAATGAAGATTACGTAATAAAAAAAGGCTTAATGATCCATGATACTGTCTCTATTAGAAAAGCAGGAGATGTTATCCCTGAAGTAGTAGAAGCGAAGATTGAAAGAAGAACTGGTAAAGAGATACCATTTAAAATGATTACTAATTGTCCTATCTGTGATGCAAAACTAATAAAAAAAGAAGGAGAAGTAGACTATTACTGTCCTAATCCTAATTGTCCTGCTAGACACATCGAAAGTTTTATTCACTTTGTCTCTCGTCCTGCCATGAATGTAGATGGCCTAGGAGATAGATTAATGGAAGACTTATATAACTTTAAGTTCATAAGTACTATTCCTGATATTTATAGATTATCATCTAAAAAAGATGACTTAACAAAACTAGAAGGTTATGGTGAAAAATCCGTTACTAATCTATTAAATGCTATTGAAGTCAGTAAATCTAATTCCCTAGAACGATTATTATTCGGTTTAGGTATTAAAAATGTAGGTAAAGAAAAAGCTAAAATACTTGCCAAAACTTATAAAAACATGGATAATTTAAGTAAGGCAACCTATGATGAATTAGTAGAGATTCCAGATATTGGTCCTATTATTGCCAAAAATATCGTAGATTATTTTAGCAATGAGGATAATCTAAAGATAATAGAAGAATTAAAAGAACTAGGTCTTAATATGGAATACATTGGTGAAGAGTTAAAACTTAATGAAGACTTTCTTGATAAAAGCTTTGTCTTAACAGGAACCCTTACTAAATTAACAAGGGATGAAGCGAAAGCTTTAATAGAAAATGCTGGAGGAAAGACAGTAGGCTCTGTATCTAAGAAAACATATGCTGTTATTGTAGGAGATAATCCTGGTAGTAAATATGATAAAGCGAAAGAGTTAAACATACCAATATGGACAGAAGAGGAGTTTTTAGAAAAGATAAATAGTTAGGGGTGAGTTTATGCAAACAGAAGAAGAAAAATTAGAAGGTATCTCTGTAGTAGAAGAGAAAAAAATAAAGAAAATATCTACTATTGTTATGATTGTTATTATTGTAATAGCATCACTTGTTACATTAGATATTCTCTTAGTATCAAAAGCCCATATTGGACCTTTTCTTGCTATTAGAACTAAAGTCTATGATGATGGAGGTACTAAAGAATATTATGGTTTAGGCTATAAAGTAATTAAATATAATCAAAAAATAGGTAGACGTGATACTGTTATAGGTTCATGGTCTATAAAGTATAATACAACACCTACTAATTATACTCTAGAAGACTTAGCCTTTTCTATTGTTAATGATAATAATAATCATATAGATGAATTTATTAGATTAACAGGTACTATTACTAAAGTAAATAAAAGTAATAAAACTTTAACTTTAACTTATGAAGATGATGATAAAAAATATAATTTAACTGTAAAAGCTGAAGTTATTTCTGATAATTTTAATTTTAACAAAAATGCTCCTGTAAGTATTATAGGTATTATAAGTAATTATAATAATAAAACTCTAACTATTTCTAATGCTTTCGCTGAATAAGTTTTGTAAGTAAAATTACAAAACTTTTAAAATGTCTAAATTATTCTTGCTATTTAACCCAAATGGGAGTAATATAGTTACTTAACCAGGAGGGACTATGAAAAATTTAAAAGTAAATAATAATATTGAGGAATTAATAGTATTACTATCGTCCCTTCATATTAGAAATATTAAAAAATATCTTTCAAAGAATAGTTATTTATTAAGTCTAAATCTCTATGATATTGCTTATATAATATCTAAAACGTTTAATGAAAAATATGATTATTGTAAAACTAAAAGATTATTAACTAAAACTAAATATGTTATAATTAATGAGAAGGGTGATTAATGTGATATATTTTGATAATGCTGCAACGACTAAAGTGAGAGATGAAGTATTAGATACTTTTGTTAAAGTATCTAAAGAATATATTGGTAATGCTAATTCTATTCATAAATTAGGTTTTGAAAGTAGAAAACTAATGAATGCTAGTGTTAAACAAGTAGCAAGTCTTTTAAAAGTAAAAGAAGATGAA
>CALVVD010000119.1 GCA_944363745.1 uncultured Bacilli bacterium
ATATATCTATTGTTCCCATAGCTTTCCCTCTTTCTTAGCTACATATTATATCATATAAATAACATAAAGTAAATAGTACTATCATTTCATCAAACTATTATATAAATTATTAGCATTAGTAAAATCTGCTATCATCAAAAAGTTATCTATGTAGTTACCTTTTTCATTCTTATAGTTTAAATAATAAGCATGTTCCCACATATCCATATTAAATAGTGGAATAAAACCAAAAGACTGTGGTAGTTCTTGATTAGATAGATTTATAACGTCTAGAGAACCATCATCAGTTACGACTAAAAAGGTATAACCAGATCCTTTTAACTCAAGAGCTTTATCCTTAAATTCTAAAAAGAACTTATCTATACTTCCATACTTTTTATCTATATCTTCTTTTAACTTACCACTTGGTAAAACTCTGTTAGGACTCATACTCTTAAAGTATAAATTATGATTTAAGACACCACCTAAATTATATAGAATATCTACTCTATCACTTTCATTAAATTCATCAATATGATAAAACAACTCATTTATACCATAACGAAAATCAAAATTATTTTTTACCAACAATTCATTTAATTTATTTAAATAATTCTGTTCATGTTTATGATAATGAAGCCCCATTGTATGAGTATCAATATAGGGCTCTAAATCTTGAAACAAATAAGGCAATATAGGTAATTTATACATAAACTCAACTCCCATAATAGTTTATGTAATAGGTATATAAAAGTTAAAACTCGAGCTATTAAAACTCGAGTCTCTATTATTTTTACTATTGTCTTGGACCTTTTCTCTTATTAACCATATTTTTTATAAACTCATACATCTTGTCTGCCGTATCATCTTTTTCTATTTCAAAAACCTCATTTATACTTATATTGGTATTAAATTTTATATATTGATCAAAAGCTGAAGCTCCTTTACCTGCTAAAAGAGCAAATTTTACTTCTACATATCTATTATCTATAACACTTTTAAATTGACACATAGAATTAGGTGTACAAACAACAGATCTTACCTGTTCAATTATATCTTTTTTATCTACACTTGCTATCATACCCTCTTCTTTCTGTCTAACTTTAGCAGGTTTCATAGCAGGTAATTCTAATAGTTTATGAATAAACTCACCAATAAGTAAATTTTCTAGTGTTTCTCTTATCTCATAATCAGTAGAAAATAATATAGGGTTAATAGGATCATACTCTAATTCATCAGTAAGTTCTTTATGCATCTTTACTTTTTCACTTTGACTTCTACTAATTAAAGTGAAAGCAAACATCTCTAAGTCTGATAATGTATCAGGATACTTCTTTAATTGTTCCATTTTATATTGTTTAAAACTAGGATCTTCATCTAATAATTTTCTAAATCCATCAACTAACTCTACTGCTTCTTCTTCAGTACTTTCACCTTTACTTTCAAGGAATCTCTTAAACATTCCCTTATTACCATATCTTAAAAGTTCTTCTAAAGCATATATCTGTAGAATAGATAAACGTCCTATTTCATTATTATATAACTTTTGAACTTCATTTCTAAACTCTTCATCACTATTATACTTCATTATAAATTCATTAACTGCTTGTTCTTGCTTTTCATTAAATTTCATTATAAACATCCCCTTCAATAATTGTTCTTTATTATAACATTTTGTCTTAAAAAGTCAAATTTAACTTAAAGCAATTTAAATATATAACTTTTTTTGATAGAATATTATTAAAGGAGTTAAGAGTCATGAAGAAGTATAAAGATTATTTAAATAAGGATCATAATTTTGATAAAAAAACTATGTTAGGAATATTTTGTTTAATAATAGTAATATCAGGGATGTTTGGATGGCTCTATGAAGTAGTATTTTATTATTTTAATAGTGGTATGAAAGAAGTATATTGGCGTGGAGGTAATTTCTTACCTTGGATAAATATTTATGCTATGGGTGCCATTTTAATATATGTTTTAACTTATAAGAAAAGAAAAAATCCTTTATTTGTATTTATAGTAAGTATAATCTCTACTGGAATACTTGAATATATTGGAGGATTCTTTATGGAACATATTATGCAGATAAAGTGTTGGGACTATAGTAAAGAAATATTAAGTTTTGGTAGTATTAATGGTTATGTCTGCATAAGAAGTGTTTTAGTCTTTGGAATCTCTGCTTTACTATTAATGTATATAATCGTACCATTCTGTTTCTATCTAGCAAGAAAATTGCCTAGAAAAATATTTCTAATATTCAGTTATACAATCTGTGGTATCTTCTTATTCGATGAACTTTATAATTTAATATTTGCAAATCTATTAAATCTACCTAGAGCATCAGAAGTTTATAAAGACTTAAGATTTAAATTTTTATATTTTTAATAAAAACAAAAGATACATTTAAAATTTATACTTAATGTATCTTTTTTCGTTCATTTTTTATTTTTCTTTTGTAATATAATCATCTTTTATTCATCACTAAGCAACTCAAAACAAATACCTATTAATTTATGAGTATCAACTTCTTCTTTTCCAAATATATTATATAAAGTATTAAGAGCATTTTCTTTATTATGTACTTTTATAGCCATTTTTAAATCAAACTTTTCTAAAAAATCATTAACATTCTCATACATTATTAAGTTTTTTACTTTTACTAATACATATTTATTATCATTATTCACTGACTTAAATTTTATT
>CALVVD010000120.1 GCA_944363745.1 uncultured Bacilli bacterium
ATTACACCACTTGCAAAAGATAAAGATGCTAATATAATATATTTTTCATTCTTTAATTTAAAAAGTAGAGGAATAAAACCAATAATAGTAGAACGACCTCCTAAAGTAGATAATAAAAATGCATAAGTAAAGTTAGACATAGTATCACTGTTTCCTTTTCAGTAATAGATATGCAGAATAAAGATAAATTATGTTATTGATATGACTATTATAAAGTGATACAATGATATAGCATTAAAGGGGGATCATTATGTTTATAGATGATAAAGTAAAAGAATTTATAGAACACGAAAGAAAAGAATGGCAAGCATCTAAAGAAATATGGGAAAAGATAAAAGATGAAATAAAAAGAAATAAAGAGTTAAATAAATATATATCTACTTATGAAAATGATTTTCTACATCAAGAATTAAAGAAAGATTTTGATAAAGTTTTAGATAATATAGAATCTCTTGCTAACACTTTTAATTTTAAAACAGGCATAGAAATTATATCTTTTTTAGGTTACTTAATACATTGTGGCTATTTATCTGTAACAAGTGAATATGTTTATAATAAAAATATAGTAGATATAAAAGAATTTTGTGATGATAAGACATTAAATTGTGCTCTTAAAATATTTAGTGGTTTTGGTAGTTGTAGACATATTGCATCATTTAATAAAAAGACTCTTGATAGATTTAATATTAAAAATTCTATCGCTCCAGTTAATTGTAATATAGAAGATTATAGTATTTGTGCAATAAGATTGTTTTTGCATAATTTTCATAAAAAGGCTACTGGTACTAATCATGTAATAAATTATATAGAAGAAAATAATTATCACTATTTTTTTGATATTACTTCAAGTCAAGCTATTTTATATGGAGCATATAACGGGTTTGCTTGTTCAGTTGATGGACCATTAGTTATTTTAGCATTATACAGTTATAGTTATAGTCTCTGGAATGATGAGTTTATAGATTATAGAAAAGTACCCCTAATAAAACGGGAAGAAGTTGATCATCTAATAGATATAACGAATGCTACTATAAGAAAGTGTAAAGCTAATCAAGATTTATTTGTAGAATTTTCTCTTCAAAATATTTAGAATTATCGAAATATTACTGAAAATTATAATAAGGTATATGAAAAAGAAAAGAGTCTAAATTTAATTAAAAAGTGATATTTTATAGAAAAGTCCTATGAAAAACGTGTAAATTTGTCTAAAAAGTCCTGCCAAAAACGTGATGAGTTGTAATTTGAGAGAAATTCTTATAGTAAAAGTGTTGATTAAATGTTATAATAAAAATGTAAAAAGTTTTATTTAATAATTGACTTTTTACTGGGTGTGCTATAAAATATATGACACATCTAAGGATTTTGTCCTTAATTTAATAATTACAATGCGTTTAGTATTGTATATTATGACTGAGTAATAGAGGATAGAAAGACATCGTCTATCGCGGACTATTAAAGTCTAAAGTGTAGGGTTCTTTCAAAGAATTCGATGAGATGCCAAGTGATGCGAAGGCCTATTACTCATAAGCTCGTACTTAGGTGCGGGCTTTATTTATATATTAATTTGTTAGGAGAATGCATGAAGAGAGTACTTGGAAAAGTTAGTAAAGAAATAGCAGAAAATTGGAATATTGATGAACATAAAAATAAAAAAATTGTAATTTATGAAGAAGCTATAAAGCATAGCCTGGAAAGACATATAGATGATTATGAAACTATCGAAGATTATTATTATGTGATGAATTCATTAGAGAAGATAATAAATAATCCAGATTATGTGTTTTATGATAAATCAAAAAAAGGATTAGAGTATTATAAACAATTAAAATCAGATATATTAGTTGCTGTTAGGGTTAATAATGGTAAAGAATTAAAAGTAAAGAGCGTATATCCTGTAAAAAGGTCAAAAGTAGAAAATCGTAAAAAGAAAGAAGAAGAGATGAAACTATATAATAAATATGTAGTTTGTATAAATTAAAAGAATATAGCAAGGTGATATAGATGAACTATAATTTAGAATGTGAAAAGATATTAGATAGCATTGATTTAAATAATAAACCATCTTTATTATTACATTCTTGTTGTGCTCCTTGTTCTTCATCAGTCTTAGAGAAAATATCTAAATACTTTGATATTACAATACTCTTTTATAATCCAAATATTACTGATTATAAAGAATATCTTAAAAGAAAAGATGAACTAGAGAAGTTCATCAAATTAGTAGATTATGATATTAAATTATTAGATTGTAATTATGATAAAGAGAAGTTTTTAGATATATCTCGTGGTCTAGAAGACTTAAAAGAAGGAGATATTAGATGTTATAAGTGTTATAACTTAAGATTAGAAGAGACTGCAAGAATTGCTAAAGAATATAACTTTGATTACTTTACAACGACTCTTTCTATTAGTCCTTATAAAAATAGTAAATGGTTAAATGAAATAGGGGAAGAGTTATCTAAAAAATATAATATTAATTATTTATATGCTGACTTTAAAAAGAAAAATGGTTATAAAAGAAGTATAGAATTATCTCATATTTATAATCTATATAGACAAGATTATTGTGGCTGTATTTATTCTAAAGTAGAACGACTTAAACACCTTCAAGATCAAAACTAGGTATAAATGATTCACTACAAGTACCACCTTCTTGCATATAAGCATTTTTAATACCTAAATC
>CALVVD010000121.1 GCA_944363745.1 uncultured Bacilli bacterium
TTTAGCATTACCCATAGCAAGTTTAAAAAGCATTATTTAATATCTCCTCCAAGTAATGTTAAAACATCTATAATCTCGCCATAAAACTCTCCTCTTGTCTTTTTACCTTTAATTATTTCATTAAAAATCTCTCCATCTTTAATAAATAAAACTCTTCTTGCAAAACTCGCTGAAAAAGCATCATGAGTAACCATTAAAATAGTAGAGTTTAACTCTTCATTCATCTCTTTAAAAGTTTCTAATAAAACTCTAGCATTACGAGAATCTAAGGCCCCTGTAGGTTCATCGGCAAGTATTAGTTTAGGGTTATTGATAAGAGCTCTTGCACAAGCACAACGTTGTTTTTGTCCTCCACTTACTTCATAAGGGTATTTATTTAAAATATCACTAATACTTAGTTTTTTACTAATATCTAATACTAAATCATCTATTTTAGTTTTATCTTCTTTATTTATTATCAAAGATAAGGCAATATTTTCTTTAATAGTTAGAGTATCTAATAAATTAAAGTCTTGGAAAACAAAACCAAGATTCTCCTTTCTAAAATTAGATAATTCTTCTTCTGATAAATTAGTAATATCAACTCCATTAATAATAATATTACCGCTAGTAACAGTATCTATTGTTGATATAGTATTAAGCAAAGTTGTTTTACCACTACCACTTGCTCCCATAATAGCAAGGAACTCATTATCATTAACAGTAAATGATATATTATTTAAAGCTTTAGTAATATTAGTATTATTACCATAATATTTTTTCAAATTATTAACTTTTAAAACTTCCATAATTTCTCCTTTCAATAAAACTATATCACAAAAAAACTGTAAATTTTATTACAGTTTTGTTAGATTACTAATATTATTTTTTGCATCTAGGAAAACTATGTAAATAAATATCTTTTAATCTATCATTAGTAATATGGGTATATATTTGTGTAGAAGAAATACTCTCATGTCCTAATAATTCTTTAACAGACAATATATCACATCCTTCATTTAAAAGATGAGTTGCAAAAGAATGTCTTAACATATGAGGAGATATATTCTTATGAAGTGATGTTTTCTTAATTAAATTAGTAAGTATATATCTAATACCTCTTTCAGTAATATTTCTTCCTTGATTATTTAAAATTAAATAATCACTATTAAATTTATTTAACTTTCTATAAGCATCATTTAAATACATATTTAAAATATCACTAGCATACTCTCCATAATTAACAATTCTTTCTTTACTACCTTTACCATGTATAAGAATAGTTCTTTCACTTCTATTAATATCTTTTAGTCTAATTTTAACTAATTCACCTACTCTTATCCCTGTCGCATACATTATCTCTAATATTAATCTATCTCTTTGACCTAAAGTAGTCTTTAAATCAGGGACATCAAATAATTCTTCCAACTCATTATATTCAAAGTATCTAGGTAATTTCTGTTCTTTTTTAGGCGATGATATTAAATTAAATAAATTAGTCTTTACTTTATTATTACTACATAAATATTTATAATAGCTTCTAAGAGCACTTAGTTTTCTACTAATAGAAGTAGACTTCTCATGTTTTTCTTCTTTTAAATAAGCAAGATATAGTCTAATATCACTATATTCAAGTTTTAAATAATTAATAGATTCTCTTTTTAAATAATCTAAGAACTCTTCTATATCTCTTTCATAATTATCTATCGTATAACTAGAATAATGTCTTTCATATTCTAGATACTCTAAATATTCATTTAACATTAACGACTTCTCCTATAATCTTCTTCATCTAAAAACTCTTCATCTTCTTTATAAGTACCATCATCATAATAAATTATATTATCTTCTTCTTTATCATTAGCATAATCATTAGTACTAGTATTAGGTCTATAAACTATATCAGAAGTATTAACTTCCATAGGTTTTTTATAATTATTATCTCTAACATTCATATTGGAAACAAAAGATTTAGTTTTACCAGTAAGATATTTACGAAAGACATTATATTCTCTAAACCACTCTTTAATCATATTATAATCATAAAATGATTCACTACTATCACTTTCTATATATCTTCTAATCATAAAAGCATAATTATCATCAAAAGTATTATTAACTGTATCAACATCTTTTCTCTCTGTTAACATTTCTATCTCTTCCCATAAATCAGATAATAATTTATTATTACCTGTAATATAATCAACTGTTCTAGGTCCATTAGGAGATTTAATTGTTTTTCTTTTTATAGAATTAATTAAATCTACTAATTCTTTATTATTAAAGATAATAGTTCTATAAAAACCTCTACCATTACTATTAGTTACACGAATAGAAAAATGATTTTTATATGTATATTTATCCTTTATCATATTTTCAAAATCAATTTTAGTAGTACTTGCAGTGAAACGATCTATATCTTTAAGGGAATTAAAATTAATTCCAGGTATTTTAATAACTTCTTCTTCCCTATATTTATTACCTTTAGCATATTTATCATAATAAGAACCAACTATATCATATTTATAAGCCACTTTTATCACCTTCTATTAAATTATATCAAAAAAGCTTTACAAAGTACAATTTATTTGTTATCATATTGCTGTATCAAAAAGTGGGAGAACCCTTGCCATAGTAGGGAATTAAAAAAGTGGGAGAACCCTTGCCATAGTAGGGAATTAAAAAA
>CALVVD010000122.1 GCA_944363745.1 uncultured Bacilli bacterium
GGTGCTGACACTTTATATTTAATAGAAAGAGGATATAGTGTTTTATCTTGTGATTTTTCTAAAGAAGCTTTAAAGAGTATTGAAGATAATATTCCTAATAGTAAAACAATGTATTTAAATATGTTAGAGAAGTTTCCAATTGATAATGATACATATTCTTTAATTATAGCAGATTTATCTTTACAGTATTTTAATAATCAAGATACTATACATATCATGAATGAAACAAAAAGAATATTAAAAACGGATGGAATACTATTAGCACGAGTTGCTTCTGTTAATGATTTTAATTTTGGTGCAGGTGTTGGTGAAGAACTAGAGAAAAACTTTTATTTTGAAGGAGATTATACAAAAAGATTTTTTGATTTATAAGATGTTAATAGGTACTTTGGAATCATTGGTTCAGTTGAGGCAGAAGAAACGTCTATGACTAGAGATGAAGAAGAATATTCAAAACCTAAAATATTATATAAAGTTAAAGTCAAAAAGAAAGGAAATAATAAAAATGAATTTTAAAGTAAATGATTATGATAAATTTGCAGAAAAAAGACACTTTGAAGTTACGAATGGAATGAAAAAATCATTACGATTTGTAGAAAAACCTATGATGTTATCAATGCTTCCAAATATTGAAGGTAAAAGAGTTCTTTTATTAGGCTGTGGAACTGCTGAAGAAAGTGAGATGTTAAGTAAATATAATCCTAAAAAAATAACAGGTATTGATATTTCGGAGAAATCAATAGCTATTGCCAAAGAAAGTTATCCTAATTGTAACTTCAATGTAGGCGATATGCTAAACCTCCCTTTTAAAGAAAATGAATTTGATTTTATTTTTAGTAGTTTAGCAATTACTCATGTAGAAGATAAGGATAAAGTCTTTAAAGAATTATATAGAGTATTAGATGATAATGGTCAAGTTTTATTTTCTGTTGGTCATCCTATGAGATTTGCTACTGAAAAAATTAATTATAATGGTAATAATTTTCATGTTATAGGATTTGAAGCTGGTAGTGATGGTAAACAAGTACTAGGAAAATATATGTCTCATACAAAACAAGTAAATCATTTTAAAGATAACGAAATATTAGAAGAGTTTATAGCTCCACCATCATATTATTTTGAACTGCTTAAGAACAATAACTTTATAGTTGAAGATTTTAAAGAATCAAGATGTATTAATGAATGCAAAGAAATAGATGAAGCATATTATAATAGATTTCATGAGATACCACAGTTTATGGGATTTTTAGCTAAAAAAACTAAAAAATAAATTATTAATTAAAGGAGGATAAATATAATGACCAAAAAAGTTTTAATAACAGGTGGAGGAACAGGTATTGGTAAAGCCATTGCTAAAACATTTTATGAAAAAGGTTATGATGTATATATTTTAGGTAGAAGAAAAGAAAAATTAGAAGAAGTCTGCAATGATACTAATAATTCTATAAAATATTTTATTTGTGATATTAGCAATGATAATGATATTAAACAGATTATAAATAAATTAAATAATATTGATACCTTAATAAACTGTGCAGGGATAATTAGTAGTGGTGAAGAAAAAGAAAAGTATGACTATTTAGAATTAAATAACATTATTAATACTAATCTAAAAGGAACTATAAGTATGTGTTTGCAGATAATTGATAAATGGAAAGAAAATAACATAAAAGGAAATATAATTAACATTGGTTCAATAGTAGCTAATAATGGTTCAAAATACTTTCCTATTTATTCAGCAAGCAAAGCAGGAATAGTTGCTTTTTCAAAATCTATTGCTTCTAGATATGGTAAACTAGGTATTAGATGCAATGTTATTTCTCCAGGCGTTATAAAGACTCCAATGTCATATATTGAAACTCCAGACTTTGATGATTATATAGAAGATATAGAAAATAATACTCCATTAGGACGACTAGGTTATCCTGATGATATAGCAAAGGTAGCCCTGTTTTTAGATAGTGATAATTCTTTATTTATAACTGGTCAAGATATAGTAGTAGATGGTGGTTATACACTAAGTCAGGAATAGAGGTAAATAATGTATATAAATGAAGAAAGTTTATTGAAAACTATAAAAATATTAAATGAACATTTTTCGAAGGAAAATACAGATACTATTGCTAATGTAGAATTTCCTGAAGAGATAAAATATAAATCTAATGAATGGTTATTATATATATTTTATTCATGCTTATTAGATTATGGTATGAGGTCAATTGTTTATCATAATAATCTAATTAATACTTATCACAATTTTCCCTATATATTTAATCCACAGTATGTTATAAAGAACTTTAATGATGATAAAGAAACGTTATTTAATATTATTAAAAATAATATTCATCCTAGATATCCTAATGTCGCAGTTAATAAGTGGTTAAAATTGTCAGTATTTTTAAATCAATATAAAAATTTATTAAATAAAATTAAAACATTTAATTCCTTTAATGATTTAAATAATTTTATAAATACTTCTAAAAGTTATGGACAAAAGACAGGAGGATTATTATTAAGATTAATTTATGAATCTAATATCTGTGTTTTAGATGATGGCATACAAGCTATACCATTGGACAGACATGATATAGAAATTAGTTACTTAAATGG
>CALVVD010000123.1 GCA_944363745.1 uncultured Bacilli bacterium
AGGTGTTTTCAACTTTAATGTTAGTAATAATGCTGTTGGTGGTCCTAACAACAATGACTCGTTCCGCCTCGTGATGAGAGACTATGATATAAGATAAGTTTAAGTTATTATTTAGATAATAAAAAACAATTATCATAGAAAGTTTTTCCTTTTCGGTATACGAATAAAACAATGAAGTAGTATTTTTCTAGTTAGTAGATTATCGAATACTAGAAAATTTTTTATTGTTTTCTTTTAAGTATTATGATAATTATTAGATAGGGAGAAATTTAATAATTATTATTTTTGTCACTGCGCGGCGGTAACTATAATACTAGTGGTGCTAATGCTGGTGTTTTCAACTTCAACAATAACAACAATGGTGGCGTTAACAACAATGGCTCGTTCCGCCTCGTGATGGGAGACTATGATATAAGATAAGTTTAAGTTATTATTTAGATAATAAAAAACAATTATCATAGAGAATTTTTTCCTTTTCGTTTTACGAATAAAACAATGAAGTAGTATTTTTCTAGTTAGTAGATTATCGAATACTAGAAAGTATGTTAATAATTTAATTTTGATAGATTGTATTTTCCTAGATTTTATGATAATTTTTAGATAGGGAAAAATTTAATATTCCTATTATTTGTTGTTGCGCGGCGGTAACTATAACAATAATGCTAATGCAGGTGTTTTCAATTTCAACAACACTAATCTTGCTGGTGATGCTAACAGTAACAACTCGTTCCGCCTCGTGATGGGGACTATGATATAAGATGAGTTTAAGTTATTATTTAGATAATAAAAAACAATTATCATAGAAAGTTTTTTCCTTTTCACTATGTGAATAAAATAATGAAGTAATGTTTTTCTAGTTAGTAGATTACGAATACTAGAAAAACTATTTTGGAGGGCGACTATATGGATGATTTAGAAGCATTAGTTATTTATAAACAGTATGTTGAACTTATTTATTATACACTTTCAATTCTTCTTAAATATCCTAAGAGTGAAAGATTTTCTTTAGCTCAAGATATTAAAAATACTACTTATGATGGACTGAAAGATATTATTTATGCTCAGAAAGAGTTTGATAAGAAGAAAAGACTTGCTTATTTAAATGAACTTGATGCTAATCTTAAGATAATTAAAGTATTAATTAGAGTTTCTCATAAGAAGAAATATATTAATTCTAAAAATTATACGGCTTGGAGTAAAAAACTTACTAATATTTCTAATCTTAATGGAGGTTGGATTAGATCATGCCTCACACGATAAGAAATGAGTTTGATAGACATTTGACTGTTGAATCATTGTTAGATGCTCATAATAGGGCGAGTAAGACGAAAAGATATTCTAAAGAGGTTTTGAAGTTTGAAATAGATTTAGAAACTAATATAGTTAATCTTTATAAGAAATTAAAAAATGGTACTTATAAGATGGGTAAGTATAGAACTTTTAAAATATATGAACCTAAAGAAAGAATTATTAGGGCTTTACCTTATATTGATAGAATAGTTCATCAGTGGTATGTTTATGAGTTTATTAAACCTTATGTTGTTCCTCGTTTTATTAGTGATTCTTATGCTTGTATAGAAGGTCGAGGTACTCATAAAGCGGTTGATAAGGCACAAGAGTATATGAGATGTATGAAGAATAAATATTATAGTTATTATATTGTTAAATGTGATATAAAAGGGTTCTTTTATAATATAGATAAAGATATTTTGTTTGATATTTTAAAGAAGTTTATTAAAGATGATAAACTTTTAGATTTAACTTATGAATTTATATATAATGATGGTGAAGAGATAGGTCTTCCTATAGGTAATTATACTTCTCAGTTTTTTGCAAATATTTATATGAATGAATTAGATCATTATGTTAAAGAGAAGCTTAAGATTAAATATTATGTTAGATATATGGATGATTTTATTATGTTTGTTAGAACTAAAGAGGAAGCTAGAGATGTTCTTAAAAAAATAGATAATTATGTACAGACAAGACTTCATTTAGAACTTAATAATAAAAGTAGATATTATCCTAATAAAATGGGACTTGATTTTTGTGGTTTTAGAATATATGAGAGTTATAGATTGCTTAGGAAAAGAAGTATTAAAAAAATTAAGAGAAAAGTGAGACGTTGGAATTTACTTTATGGAAGGGAATTACTTGACTTAGATAAGACAGTACTTGAATGGAATTCTTGGTTAGGACATAGTGCTCATAGTAAGTGTTATAAATTACAAATGGATATTTATAATAGTATTATCTTTAAGGATTATTTGAAGAAGCCTTATGAAGAGAATTATGGAAGAAGTTGTGACAATTAATTTAAGAATAATGGGAAAATGAGGAGGATATGTTATGACTAAATTTGATGATGATTATATTTCTTTAGTTAAAGAGATATTAAACAAAGGGGTTGAAGTAGAGAATAGAACAGGGATAAATACCATTAAGATTCCTAGTTATAATTTTGTGTTTGATTTAAGGAAAGAGTTTCCTATATTACAAACTAAACAGACATTTTATAAGAATGCTATAATTGAAATGTTTTGGATTTGGCAGATGCAATCTAATGATGTTAGAGAACTTCATAAGCGTAATGTTCATATTTGG
>CALVVD010000124.1 GCA_944363745.1 uncultured Bacilli bacterium
ATTATAAAGATAGCACTACATCCCAAAGAATAAGATGAATACAAAGTATTAGAAATATCAAAGTTAGGAATAAATAATCCAAGTAATGAAATACTTTTATTAGTCGCAGTTCTACCATCAAGTAATGAATAAGCTGTTGGAAGTAAAAGAAAACAACTCAAAAGCACTGGTATTAACATTACAAAAATAAACTTAAAGCCTTCCCTAAAGAAATCTTTTACTGTAATTTTATCATTCTTCTTATCTTCTATATATCTATAAATACCATAAAGTAAAACACAAACTAAACCTACAACACTAAAGTAATAACTAGTTAAAATCATTAAGAAAATAGATATAACTAATAAAGATATTTTCTTCTTATCAAAATACTTATCAACCCCAATTAATGCCATGAGTAAAAAAGGCATATAATCTACAAACATAATATGTCTATGTAAATGAAAGATAAAACATCCTGATGTTAAAAATAATAAAGTACTAACAAAACTAACTTTCAAATCAAATCTTCTTCTTAAAAAATAATACATTAAAATAATGCTTACTATTAAACAGATAATCATACTAAACTGAATATAAGTAATCATAGATACAAAAGGTAATAAATAAGAAATTAAAATAATTGGATTAAAAAGTCCATAATACGAAATATTATAGATATTTTGTCCCCCTCCAAGGTTAAATGCAAAATTAGGAAAAATATCACCTGTATCATAAAATAGTTTTCTTAAATAATCAGGAAACATAACATGTTGACTTATCCAATCTTTCTTAGAGCCAAAAAAATTAGTAAAGTTAACAAGTACTAAAATGGTAACTAAACTAATTATAATTAAAGTTAAAATATTTATAATATCATTTTTATGCTTACTTAAACTTTTCATAAGTCCCCCTAACTAAATACAATATTACTATTAAGTGGTACTACTTGTATCATTGTATTACCATCTGCAACTACTAACTCATTACCACTCTTATAATAATAATGAGTTTTATCACTTCTAGAAGTTTTACTCCAAGTAATAGGAACAGCATATCCATTGGTAATGTAATATCCTTCCCCAGTACCTACAGTATCTAAATCTTGCCTACCATAACTATCAAGTGTACTATTATTAACTTTCATAATAATTATATTTTTATAATGATATTGTACCCCGCTATCTCTATCAGTATGCGGACTATTATTCATATAACGTAAATAATATCTATTAGTAGGATCATAAGTATAACTCCTAACCTGGCTATAAGAATATGTCATACTAACATTATTGGCAGTTAACAAGTCACTTGTAGTATCAAAATTAACATCATCAGGAGTATAATTCAAAAGACTATAATTATCACTAGTAGTACTATAACCTTTACTTCCTGCAACATTATACAAATCTTCTATACTAGTAAAAACATTATGAGGTGCGGCAATATTATAATTACGATAATAACCATTATCATAAAGTCCATTAATATTATTAACACCTAAAGCTCTAATATCATTTTCAGCATATGTACTCCATCCATAATGAGCATATATAGCATCACTCTCAAGAGCATAATCTAAAAAATAATGCCTACTACTTCTAACAGGACCAATTACACTAGTATTAACATCTTTAAAAATAGCCATTATTCGAGTTAAGCCACCTTCTACTATTATTTCATAAGTTAAATAAGCATCTTGTAATCCTACATGAGCATTATTACCCACATTATTATCAATCATAATAGCAATAGGACGCTTATTACTATTAACATCATAAACAGTTAAATCCTCTTTATCAAGTGTATTAACATCATCTATTTTCACGTTCTCTTTTTTATTAGACTTATTATCATTGATAGACAACAAAAAATAAAAAAGACCTATTAATATTAAAAATAATACTACACTAATAACACTAATTATAATTATTTTCTTTTTATTATGGTTAGGTTTAATCCTAACTTCACCTAAAGATTTTGGCTTTCTCACGACTACCACCCAACTAAATTTTAGCACAGTTTAAATAATAATTAAACTTTAAAGGAAAAGTTTCCAAAACTTGACAAAAAATATACTATTAAAAAACAGTAAAAAATATGATACATTATAGACATAATTAAAAAGCGGTGTTCCCTACCAATAAAGAAAATGGGAATAAAAAAAGTGACTATCATATGCATTCATAGATAGCCATTTTATTACCTTACAAGCTTCTTAACATAAGGACTTTCCACAGATTTATATCCTTTAAATGTTTCTGTACTAGCAATATCTTCTCTTCTATTTTGTAAGGCAATAACTTCATTTGCATTATTCAATTCAAATACATCAGCTTTATCAATACTTTTTACAACTTTACTTGACCTTACAACACTAGTACCAGGCAAAGCTTTTTCTTTCATTTTATCTGCCATTCCCATAATCTAAAACCTCCATATTAATTAATAACTATATCTCTACTACTAGGCATTACTTGTATAAAAGTATTACCATCACTCACCTTTATCTCATCACCATTACTATAAGAATAATAAGTTTTACCACTTCTAGAATCTTTCTCCCAAGTAATAGGCATCATATAACCATTAGTAATATAATATCCTTCCCCACTTCC
>CALVVD010000125.1 GCA_944363745.1 uncultured Bacilli bacterium
TCTTTAACCATATTTAGAAATGTTAATATATTATCTAAAGCATCAGTAGTATGAGCATAATCAAGTATTACTGTATACTTATTAGTAAAAGGCATTATCTCCATTCTACCTTCTATTTGTTTAATATTTAAAACTCTTTTAGTTATCTCATCAAAACTAATACCTTTACAAAGAACACAAAGTATAGCCGCTGCTAAATTATCAACATTAAAGCTACCAAGTAATGGAGATATAACTTCATAAGTTTTATTATTATATTTAAAATTAATAATAGTCTTATCTCTTTTCAAAGTATAATTATCTATCTTTAAAGTATCACTATCTTTATAACCATAACTAACAATATTACCATGTGCCTCTTTTTTAAATTTATCAAAGTATTTATCACTACTATTTAATATAGAATAACCATCATCTTTAACCTGTCTAACTAACTGACATTTACACTCTACATAGTTTTCTATTGTCTTATGTATATTTAAATGGTCTTCAGTAATATTAGTAACAATACCTATATCATAATTAATATCATCAAGTCTATGTCTATAAAAAGCTTCACTACTTGCTTCCATACAAATAGTATCACAACCATTATCAATAAATTCTTTAAAATATTTATAAAGTCTATCTACATCAGGAGTAGTATTTCTCATACTAAAATGTTTATCTTTATACTTTCTTCCATTAGTACCTATATAAGCGCAAGCATCTCCTAATAACTGATAAATAATCTCTGCTACAGTAGTCTTACCATTAGTACCAGTAACCCCTATCATAAAAGCTTTATCATATGGATAATCATAGAACTTAGCACAAAGTTTTCTAAGTTCTAAATTAGTATCATCTACTCTTATAATAGGTACAGACTTCTTACCAACATCACGACTAACAACAACAGCAGTTGCACCATTCTTAATCGCTTCATCTATAAAATTGTGACGATCAGCAGTAACCCCCATTGTACATACAAAAATATCCCCAGGTTCTACTTCTTTAGAATTTATTTTAATTCCACTAATTAATCTATCATCATTAATATCATATAATTCATTTAACTTTTTCAAAAACATCACCTCTAATATAAAATATAAATATTTAATAACTCTGTTACTTATATTATATACCAACAACAAAATAATGAAAAGAAAAAGACTTCTCGCCCAGAAATCTTTAACACAAATTAATTGCAAATTTTAACTCTCTTTACATCTCATTTGTTAACTATATATTAACACACTTTGTATGCTATTATCAACTATCTATTTTAAACTTTCAATTTTTTCTTTAAATAAACTTATAATATTAATAACTTCATCTACAGAAAATATTTTCTTCAATAATTTTATTATTTCTCTATTTATACCTAAAAATTCTTCACTATATCCAGTATACTTCTTTCTTAATTAAATACTTTAAAGAAAGTGATTTAACTCTAAGATAAGAAGATAATTAAATCAAAAAGAGAATATTACAAATTCAAAAGAAAAACAGATGCAAAATTACTTCAAAACACCTGTTTTTACTAAAATCCACCTCAAAAATCGTTTGAATTTTTAAAATTATTTCTTTCTTCTTTCTACTTTTAATCCCATCATCAAATCATTAACAGGAATATTTTTATCAAGGCTTTCATCTTTAATAACATCAATTGATAAAGTTTCTTCTTTAACATAATTCATATACTTATCAAGCATCTCATCAACAATTGCCTCTCCATTATAGTAAAGATTAATTCTATCAGTAATAACAAAATCAGCTTCTTTTCTTAAACTTTGAACTTTTCTAACTACTTCACGAGCAAGTCCTTCTAAGATTAAATCATCTGTTAAAGTAGTATCTAACACTACACTAATATTACCATTACTAGAAGCACAATATCCTTCTTTATTCTTAAGAGTTGTTGTAATCATATCTTCAGTAATCTTTAACTCTTTACCTAAGAACTCAGTAGTATAATAACCTGATTTAATTTGATTAACATCATTGATATCAAATTTACTAACTAATTCCCCAAAAGCTTTAATATCACTACCAAACATCTTACCAACTACTCTAAAGTTAGGTTTAACAATATAATCCATATAAAGACTCATATCATCTTCATAAACTACTTCTTTAACATTTAACTCTTCTAATATGATAGACTCTAACTCTCCAACTACACTTTCAAATACTTTAGGAACAATAATGAAATGAAGTGGTTGTCTAACTTTAATAGATACATCTTCTCTAGCATTACGTCCTAAACTACAAATATCACGAACAACACTCATTCTATTTTCAAGTTCACTTGATATTAATGATTCATCTACTTTAGGAAAATCTGCTAAATGAACACTCTTACCATCAGTCAAATTACGATAAATTTCTTCTGTAACAAATGGTGTAACAGGTGCCGCCATCTCACATAAAGTAAGTAAAACTTCATAAGTAGTTTGATATACTGCTTTCTTACTTTCTGTAAGTTCACTATCCCAGAATCTCTTTCTATTACTTCTAATATACCAATTAGAAAAATCATCATTTAAGAAATCAACAATGTAATGAACTACTTTAT
>CALVVD010000126.1 GCA_944363745.1 uncultured Bacilli bacterium
CCCAGCTCTGCCGGGGGCGGCCGGTGAGGCCGTCCTCCCCCATGCGGCGGTACTGGCGGGGGTAGCCCAGGCGCTCCAGCTCCCGGACGGGGGAGGTGGAGAAGTTGATCTCCACCGCCAGGAGGGCGGTATTGTAGTACAGGCCCAGGCAGTACAGCTGCCTGGCGAACAAGTCCTCGTCCATGGGCCCCCGGAGGGTGCACACCTGCTCCCCGGTCTCCCGGTCCAGCACCTGGGCTACGTTGAAGTCGGAGCCCTCCCCTGCCGTGTCCCCGCCGACGACGTAGGAGCGGCCGGGGCAGGGCTCCCGGTAGATCTTGACCATGCCCTGGGGTGAATCCAGAAAGCGGATGGTCTCCCTGGCGATGTGCCCCGGCCGGCCCGGGGGCTCCTGCCAGGTGAACTCCCCCTGTTTCACCGGGCCGGGGAGCTCCCCCAAGCGCTGGGTGAGGCGCTTGCCGTCGAAGATGGACTGGCCCAGGACGCCCCACTCCCCCAGGCAGTACACGGCGTAGTAGTAGGGGTCGGTGTCCCGGTAGCTCTCCAGGGTCTGGCGGTAGGCCTGGTCCAGGAAGGGGTTGTCCCGGTAGGTGGACTTCATCACCAGGGCCCGGGGGTCCGGCTGGTCGAAAAAGCGGGATTTCAGCCAGTGCTGGGCGGAGATGGGGTTGAAGGTGAGCACCATCTGCTTGGGGGCGGCACGGCCCCGCAGGCGCACGTCCAGCTGGTTGAAGTCCGCCTGGCTGATCTGGGAGGCCTCCTCCACCCAGATGTCGGTGAGCTCCCCCTTGGGGAAGGTGATGGACTTCAGCTTCTCCCGGTCGTCCAGTCCCTTGAACACCGCCATGTTCCCGTTTTTGCAGGTGACGCGCAGGTCTGTCTCCCGGCAGGTGAACAGCTGGGAGACGCCCCACTGGGCCATGATCTGGCGGAACAGGGCGTAGGTGCTGTCCCGGTGGGTGGCGGCCACCGCCCGCACCACCAGCAGGTTGCACAGGGGCCGGGACAGGAGCCGGTACAAGAACCGCTGGGCGGCGAACACGCTTTTGCCGCTGCCCGCCCCGCCGTAGAGCACCAGGTACCGGTGGTCCTCCTCCCGGAGGAGGGGGTAGAATTTGGGGGTGAACACCTCCTGGGGCAAATGGATGGCCACGTGTTCAGCCATGGCTCTCCGGGACCTCCACGGTGATCACGGTCTCCTGGGGTTTGCCGGCCTCCTTTTTGGGGTGGGGCTTACCCCCGTAGCCGAAGTCGGCCTGGAGGAGGAACTTGGCCCCGGCGGCGGTCTCCTTTTGGAACATGGCCTGGAGCTGGGCCTCCTCCACCTGGGAGCGGGCCAGGCGCAGGGCAGCCCCCACCCGGCCGGGGCAGGCGGCACGGCGCTCCAGCTCCTCCCGGCTCTCCATGCCCAGGGCCAGGGCCAGGCCGGGCAGGGTGGGGGTCTTTTTCTTTTCGCGGCAGGCGGCGAAGTAGGCGGCCACCCGGCGCTCGGTAGGGCTCTCCCCTCGTTTCGCGCTCATGGGGACCCCCCTTCAGGCCAGGGGGCCGTCCCGCAGGGCGGCCCGGCGGGCGAACAGCCGCTGGTTGTGGCGCTGTTCCAGGTACATGGTGTAGAGGATGCTGTTGTCCCGCTTCCAGCGCAGCTCCTCCCCGGGCCGGGGCGGCTCCCGCCGGCGCTGGGCCAGCCTGCCCTGGAGGGCCTCGCACTCCCGGCGGGCCTCCTGCTCCATTTTGGCGTAATCGAATTTCTCCGTCAACTTCATAACTCCTCCCCATAAAATGACAACATTTGGTTTTGTGAGGTGTCGATTTGACACCTCTGATGCTCATTATAGCGACGAAATGTCAAATTGTCAAGTTTTTGAGTTTCGAGTTGACAATTTGTCAAAAATAAGATATACTAGCGGCAGGAACGAAATCGGGAAAGGAGGGAGGCTATGAGCTTCCCCGAACAGCTGAAAAATGCCCGGCTGGCCTGCGGCCTCACCCAGCAGGAGGTGGCCCAGGCGCTGAACATCGACAAGACCACCTATTCCAGCTATGAGACGGGCCGCCGCCAGCCCGATGTGGCCCGGCTGCGCCAGCTGGCCCGGCTGCTGGAGGTGAGCGGCGACCAGCTGCTGGAGCTGGCCCCCCGGCTGGGGGCGGCTCCCACCCCGGAGGAGATGGGGCAGGTGAAAAAGTACCGGCTGCTGGACCTGCACGGCCGGGAACTGGTGGACCTGGTGCTGGACAAGGAGTACCAGCGCATGGCCCGGGCCCCGGAGAAGGAGGAGAAGGGGTGGATCACCTACATCAACTGCTATGACCTGGCGGTGTCGGCGGGCACCGGCGAGCCCTGGGGGGACACAGGCTACAAGACCCGGTTGGAGATCCCCGGCGGGCAGGTGCCGGAGAACGCCCACTTCTGCGTGCGGGTCAACGGGGACAGCATGGAGCCCGCCTACAAGGACGGGGACATGGTGTTCGTAGAGCGGCTGGAGGGCTGTGTGAACGAGGGGGAGATCGGCATTTTCCTCTTAAACGGCGAGGGGTACATCAAGCGCCTGGGGGACCGGGAGCTGCTCTCCTTAAACCCCGCCTACGGGCCCATCCCCCTGCGGCCCCACGATGACTTCCGCTGCCAGGGGCGGGTGCTGGGGAAGGTCTGTGGCCAGACAGGACGGGAAAATTCCTCTGGGCTCCGCCCGCCGGAATTTTAGGTTGTGGCCGCGAGTAAGTGCCTGGCTCGCCCCTCTCAGTCACGGCTATGCCGTGACAGCTCCCCCATAGGGGGAGCCGAGACTTGCCTCCCCCTGTGGGGGAGGGGGCGCGGCGAAGCCGGGCCGGAAGG
>CALVVD010000127.1 GCA_944363745.1 uncultured Bacilli bacterium
GAGGAAAAGCGCAAGGAAGAAGAGCGCGCCTACGAAAGACAGTGCGAAGAGATCGCCAGGCTGCAGGATTTCGTCGACCGGCACATCGTGCGCGCGACCTCGGCTTCGGCGGCGCAGAGCCGCGTCAAACAGCTCAAACGCATGGAACCCGTCGAAAAACCGATCCCCCCGAAGCGCCCGCCCCGTTTTGCGTTCCCCTTTGACGAACAGCCCTATGAATGCGTGCTGGGGGTCGATCGGTTCGACCTTGCAGCGGACGGCAAACAGCTGCTTACGGACGCCTCGTTCACGCTCATGCGCGGGCAGAAATGCGCCCTGCTCGGCGACAACGGGACGGGAAAAAGCACCCTTTTGAAATTCCTGCTGTCGGGCGATCCGCGCGTCCGCATCGGGCGGTATGTGCGCATCGGCTATTATGACCAGGAAAACGCCGCTCTCACCCCTTCCGACCGCGTACTTGACGCGTTCTGGGGAACGCATCGCGGCCTTTCGCAGACGGAGGCGCGCAGCATACTCGCGCAGGCCGGACTGGACGCCGAAGACGTGCAGAAAACGGTGGGCGAACTCTCCGGAGGGCTGAAAGCAAAACTTGCGCTCGCCATGCTGGAAGCGGAACGCGCCAACGTGCTGATCCTGGACGAACCGACCAATCACCTTGACCTGCCGGCGCGGGAATCTCTGGAAAGCGCACTGAAAGAATACCCCGGGACCATCTTGTTTGTCTCGCATGACAGGCGGTTCACGGAGTCGGTCGCAACCTGCATCGTATCCATTGAAAACGGTCATCTGCAGCCCTTTGCCGAGGGATACAGGGCATTTCTCGCCCGCAAAAAGGAGATGCCCGTCAGACAGCCGGAGGAAAAAAAGCCGGCCGAAGGATTCCGCTCCAAGCAGGAACGGGCCAGAGACGCCATGCGGCGCAACCGGATCCGCGCCATCGAGACGGAACTTGCCGCCCTGGAAGCGGAGGAAGCCGCCCTGAAAGAAGAGCTTGCCGTCTGCGGGCGGGACTATCTGCGCGCACAGGAGATCACGCAGAAACTTGAAGAAATTGCCGCCCGTTCCGAAAAATTATACGAAGAATACGGCACACTGATTTAGACAGCTGTCTGCGTCCGGACAAAAAAAGACCCCGCGGGGAAACCGCGGGATCCTGAAAACCGATGACGTATGCAGTCATTTCCGACCGCATACCCTTTCAGGCGCAATCGGTTATTCGATTGCGATGGACTTGGAAGCGATCTTCTTCGGCTCTTCCTTGGGCACGGTAAGCTGCAGCATGCCGTTCTCATACTTCGCCTTGACGTTCTCTTCCTGGACCTTGTCGCCGCCGTACTAGCTCCTCTGGCAGTAGACACGGCATTCCTTGCGCAGGTACTTGGCATTCTTGTCGCCCTCTTCCTGCGTCTCGTTCTTCTCGGCGCTGACCGTCAGATACCCGTTTTCCAGCGAGACCTTGATCTCATCTTTCTTGAACCCGGGCATCTCGATCGCGAGCTGGTAGTCCATGTCTCTTACCTTGATATCCGTCCTCACGCTGTCGAGCTGTTCATCGTAGAACATGGGTTTGAAGAAATCCTCGAACACGTCGAACACATCTCCAGAACTTCTCTTCTGCAAATAGGTTTTCATAATTTTTTCTCCTTTGGAGCCTCCCCTTCGGAGGTCATATATATTATACCGCGTTTCTTTTTCCGTTAAACAACTGACAAACGAATTTTCGGAGGATTTTTTATGTCACGCAAACGTATCGCAATTGTAACGGGCGCTTCGTCCGGAATCGGAAAACTCATCGCCCAAGGCCTGCCGCAAAGATACGAGGTGGACGAACTCTGGCTCATCGCGCGCAACGAGGATCGTCTGCTCGCCCTCGGCGAAACGGTCTCCGTCCCCATCCGTGCGCTCTCGCTCGACCTGACCGAAAAAGAGAGCGTCTCCATGCTGACCGCCCTGCTGGAAGAAGAACAGCCCGACGTCCGCGTTCTGGTCAACGCGAGCGGCTACGGAAAATTCGAGCGGTTCGACCGCATCGGACAGGACGACGCGGCGGGAATGGTCGACCTCAACTGCCGCGCGCTCACCCTTGTCATGCGCGCTGTGCTGCCCTATTGCACACAGGGAAGCATCATCGTCAACATTGCAAGCGTCGCCGCCTTCCAGCCCGTTCCGTTCGGCGCAGAGTATGCCGCGACGAAGGCGTACGTCCTTGCGCTTTCCCGCGCCGTCAATCTGGAACTGCGTCCGCGGAAGATACGCGTTCTCGCCGTCTGCCCCTATTGGACAAAGACCGCATTTTTTGACCGCGCCAACCCGCAGGGGCTGATCACGCACTTTGACTGCATGTACGACCCCGCTTTTATCGCCAAAAAGACGTTCTCCGCCATGAAGAAAAAGAAGGATTACGTCGTTCCCGGATTTGTCGCCAAAGCGACGCACGCGGCGACCAAACTTCTTCCGCACTCCCTTGTCATGCGCGTCTTTATCGGCCAGCAGAAACTCAAAAATAAATGATATGGCAAATATAAGAACCGTCTGACAACAGACGGTCTTTTTGTTTCCTGCCGATTCGGTTTTTGTCTAATTTTGCTTCCAAATCTTTATTTCATTCCCACCATTATAACAAAATGATATCTCTGAAATAATATCCGTATGTAATGCCCCTGTATAACCCGTATAATTATCTGTCATCATAATTGCAACACAATGATTGTATGTGCCGCAATATTCGATAATCTTAAAGTCGTCCGCAACCGCTTTCGGCGCATTAACAGATTCATCGTTGCGGAAATCATATGCAGCCGTGTTCCGGATCTTTAAAGATGTCTCCTCACTCAATTCCTTTGGAACTTTGGGCTTGGGCGCATAATCTTCAGCCATAACAGATTCATTATTTTGCCTTCCGCCGTTATGATAATAAGCGA